>NZ_OY735136.1 GCF_963457595.1 Candidatus Neptunochlamydia sp. REUL1 | reverse complement strand
TCCCACTAATAAGTATCTGATTTGATATACTCCATCCTTTTAACAAGGAGGAACTTATAAATCAAATAATATGCGAGAAACAGTGGGATATTTTGAAAACTTTACTACCACAAGATCCAGTGAAAAGGGGCTTTGTTGCATAAATAGCTGCAGAAAATGTGATTCTTGCCTTAAGGTCAGTGAGTCTATAAAATTTTTTTGTTTATGAAAACGAAAAACCATAGGCTCAAAATGACGAATAAGAAAGATTCAAACCCATCCAAAAAGAGAGATCTCTATCGAATCCGCAACTGGAAGCAGTATAACACTTCATTGAAAAATAGGGGGAGCATCACTTTTTGGTTTAGTCCCGAAGTTATAGAGAAGTGGTATTCCAACGAAAATTTAGGCAGTCGAGGTCGGCCAAAATTCTATTCTGATGACGCCATCCTATGTGCCTTGATGATACGCGCAGTTTTTCATTGTAAGCTTCGTCAACTTCAGGGCTTTATCGAGTCACTTATTGCGATCTTAGGTCTCAACCTTAACTGCCCCCATTACTCAGTCTTCTCTCGGAGAGCCAGACATCTGAAAATCCCTTTAAAAAGGCCTCTTAAGCCAGGGGAAAGCTTGAATGTGATTTTCGATTCTACCGGATTGAAAGTTTTTGGTGAGGGTGAATGGAAAACCCGCAAGCATGGATACTCTAAAAGGAGAACATGGAGAAAACTTCATGTGGGCATGTGTGTTGATTCGAATGAGATTGTTATTGGAGCTCTGAGCTCAAATAATGTAACTGATGACGCAGCTATGGTTGAGATGATGGATTGCCTAGACGACTTCTCGTTGGGAGATGTTTACGGTGACGGGGCCTATGACACAATAGATTGTCGGATGGCCGTAGATGATCGAGGGGGAAGGCCGGTCATTCCACCACCAAACAATGCCCGCCTTCACAAGAAAGATCCCGCTCCATGCTTGGCTCAAAGAAATACAGCTATAGAGGAAATCAGGCGAGGTGGAGAAGATGGGAGAAAGCTTTGGAAGGAGAAGGTGGGATATCATAAAAGGTCTTTGGTCGAGACTTTTATGTTCCGATTCAAGACGATTGTGGGAGACAAACTTCGCTCAAGAACCTGGGCAAATCAATTTACCGAATCTATGATAAAGCTCCAAGCTCTGAACTGTATGACCGAACTGGGTATGCCAGATAGTTATAAAGTGATAAACTGACCCACAGAAGTGGGAGGGCCAAAAAGACTTTCAATGAATTATGCAACAAAGCCTGTTCAATTTACCATAAGTGTCAGATTAAGTCTTGCTATTTACAAATAATCTCATAAATGAAAAATCCGTGTGACTTTAATATTTTAATTAACTATAGTTGGTTCTTACATAAACAAATTAAGGAAAATTAGATGGAAGTTGTAGCATATCGCACTCGAGTTGATCAAAGCTATATTTGTTTTCAGTCTGACCACTTAGGCGGGATTTCTCCAATCCACTTTTCTCAAGAGCTCCCACTTGTTGAACGTAATGCTCTTCCAAAAAACGCAGTAAGCTTGATCAAATCCTATGAAAAAGATGCTGAAAAAATCAGAGCGAGGTATCCAAATGGATTTGCAAAAATCACACATCTAGATTTCAGCAATCTTGATCTTCATCGTCTTCCTCCTCAAATTTTGATAGAGTGTCAATCTGCGGTTACATTAGATATTAGTGGAAACAAGATCAATTGGCTTCCTATCCAACTACAAGAACTCAACATTACCAAACTCAACATCAGTGGAAATATCGGGCTGCAGCCTAATCTCTACTCTTTCCCCTGGCTTTTAGATATGCAAAAACTCGAGATCATTGCAAACGACATGGGGTTTAACTTTATCCCTCCAGGTTGGGAAGGACGCCTTCATTCCAAGGAAATCCCCTTTGCTTCGGAATGGACGGATTGCCCAAGACAAGTATTAAATGGTAGTTATGGTTAAAAATCATCTCCTTCTATCTTAGGTGGTTCGAAATCTAATTCTGTCTTAGGTGTTTCGGGAGCTAATACTGATACTTCTCTTTCTCCTCTCTCAGGCGTTTCTTTTTTCCTTCGCTTAGGTGATCCGTTATCTAATGTTGATTCTTCTTCAAAAGAGGAATCCCTACCAAAATCTGGAGACCGAAAGCAATATTTATTTTCAATGATCCTAAGTCTTTCCAAAACCTTTTGAATCAACTGATCTGATTGATTTTCTTCCGTAAGACCGAATGAACCCAGAAGGCTTGCTTTGTTCGTGACTTGTAAATCTCTTGCTAATGCAGTTAACCCTACAAGTTTGAAATATTCTAGGTCTTCCAAACATCCCTCTAAAAGGTGAATAATCTTAAGAGTCCTCTCATAAACCTCGGTTTCTTTCTCAAAAATTAAGATATACTCTTCTTGTCGTTCAGTCCTTTCCATATAAAATACATAGCCTGGATTGATTGTTTCATACGCCATAAGTTTTTTATCGGAAATATGGCCGGAGAATTTTCTGGGGAATAAAAATATTCTAACTAAATCTTTAATATCTACTTCAGCTTTTTCACATAAGTGAATAATAATAGAATTGATGACATCGTATTGTATTGTTCTTCCTAAAGAAAAAATATCCGCTGCTTTTCCTTGAAATCCACCTTCGTCCTTCCTTTGCCCCGACTTGGTCCGATATTTCTGACCAAGAATATTCGACCAGATATAAGGAGCTGCGTGAAAGGGCGTACAAGCCGTTGAGTGCGTTTCCCCTTTGGGACCACATTTTTGCAACATTCCAAAATCAGTCACCTTTCCAGGGGCCTCGCCGCAGCCAACCAAAAGATTTTTCCCCTTAATGTCCCGATGAACTAGGTCGCTTCTGTGCAAAGAAGCAATCCCCTCCCCAATTGAAATAAGTTGGGTTAATGCGAATGAAACAGGCTTTTTTATCTCTGAGTAAGGGATATTACAAAAATCACAGCAACCTTCCTCAAAGAGTGCAATATAGCTTTCTTTCTCATTGCAAACATTATAAACGCCTTTAAAATGATCGATATTTGGGCTTTTCTTTGATTCAGGAGTTAATAAACTAAGACACTCAACCTCACGACGAAAAGACATTTTTGAGTACTTAATTACCAAATGTTCTTCTGAGCAATCATCAAGGGAAATGCCAAGAGCACGAAAGGCAGCACTTTGGACTCCACGACTAATTTCCCCTTGAATAATAAAAAATTTTCTTTTAGCAATGTAAAAATCATGAGGTCGAGTTTCACTAGCAGGTAGCTTAAAAACACTTTCGGAATTCACGCCTTCGCTAATCGTTGAAATCACTTTTAAAAAATCTTCGGGTTCTTGACAAATTTCCCTTAAAGATCCGGCCGCTGAGGGGCCATTATTTGGCAAAAGTGGTGGAGGTAGTTGTTGTTGAACTGACGTTGCTTCCATTTTAATCTCCTAAATTAGGGTGTATTTAATCCTATGAAAATGAGGAGAAGGCGGACTAAATACCTTGCTCCCTTTTGGCGTTCCAAAATGGAAATTTTTATGTTGGGAATACAATAACACAAAAAAATAGATAAATTAAATATGAATAAATAATTTAAATTAAAAATTACTTTATTAAATCTATATTATAGAAAGTCAAATGTTTTTTTTAACTCACGAGCTGCACCTTTTCGGTCGCATTGATCTCTTGGAAGGTTTTGTCGTAGGAAGCCACCATCGAGGCACTAGCATGCCCTGTCACCTTCATGATGTCGCTATCCTGGAATCCTTGCTGCTTCAAATAGGTCACCGTGGATGTCCTCAATACATGAGGGGTCACCTTAAAGGGGGTCCCCGCCTTTCTTCCCGCCTTCGCAAAAGTTTCCGATACCCTGTTGAGGTGAACCGGTTTTCCTGTGCGGGTGACAAAAACCCTTCCCTTCCTCTCTCCAACGTACTCCCTCAATCGCTCCATCACCGTCTTGGGATAGGTAATCACCGTCACCTTTTTCATCCCTTTCATCTTAGACTGCATAAAGGAAATCTTTCTTCGATCCCAACGGATTTGATCAATCTCCAGATCCAGAACTTCTCGCACCCTCTTTCCCCCTTGGAGCATCACTTTAGCGATCAAACACTCCCTAAAACTAATGTTCTCCAGCTCCTCTAAAAACGCCGACCATTGGGCCTGGCTCATCGCGGCTGTTTTCACCTTGTCATACACCTTGA
The DNA here is from genome assembly GCF_963457595.1 of Candidatus Neptunochlamydia sp. REUL1. GTDB lineage: Bacteria > Chlamydiota > Chlamydiia > Chlamydiales > Simkaniaceae > Neptunichlamydia. The sequence continues at coordinate 6,377 of NZ_OY735136.1, read as the reverse complement.
AAAAGGTTTTTCCATGCCCTTCTTGGCTTGCAAGGGCTTTGGGGATGATCCCCTTTGTTCTCCGATATAAAAACCCCGTAAACGCAATGTAACACGCAGCTCTTGCTTGACGTGTACATTCCGCCCACTCAGAAAATCCCTTAATCTGATCGATCTTTACTTCATGATTGACAAGGGTAAAAGCCTGCAATGTCATCAAGGGATCCAAAATCTCCATCTCCACCATCCGATTGACGCCTGCTCGATAATTTTTCTTTGTCGTCTTGCTTAAAGTCAGCAACCAAACCTCTACGGCCTCTTGAACCGTAATCCGACTCAGTTGTTTCCAAATCCAATTCGCTTTTTGACTTTTTGCCTCTTCATAGCTTAAAACGTCTAATTGCCTAAAACACTCTAAACTCCCCTCACCGTTCACCATCAAAGACATTTGACCTCCCTACCTTTTCGAATTCTCTAACTAATGTATATAATGACAATTATATACATTACTTGGAACCTTCCAAAAAATCAAGAAAGTCCCGAAAAACCCTGACGTCTTATTTGTTTGGTAGTCTGCCATCTTTTAGCGTTTGAGGAGTGAGTTGACAAAATATTTATAAGCATCTTATATATTATGAGGTTAAAAAGTAAAAACCACAAGGATGGGTTATGAGCCAAGCCGTTAAAGTAGAAAAAGAACATACGGAAGAGAAAAGTCAAGATAAAGAAAAAGCTAAGTCAACTAAGAAAATCAAAGCAACAATTTATCTCACTGAAGAGGCTGAGCAGGCTTTTGCTGAGCTTTACGCTAAACGTTATGTTGAAGACCGGAAAACCGATCGATCAATGATTGCGTGCGAAGCAATCTTAGATCTTTATAAAAAAGAAAACGAAAGCAAAGACGAGCCACTAGCTCAATCTTAGATTAAGGCCAAGTGCGATGATCAATGAGACAAGTGTGTGCCACTTAGGATTTCCTTTTTCTGAGAGAGTTTTATAAAGACTCTCTCTTCCAAGATGTGCTTTTTTCGCAAGCTCTGACACCCCTCCTTGAGCTTCTGCAACATTTCTAACAGCTAAAAGAAAAAGGTGCTGAGATTCTTCATCCCCTTTAAGACTTTCCTCTAAAGCTGCATTTAAATAAGCAACAGCCTCATCATGATCTCTGAGCTTCTCAATAAGCCAATCTTGGTATTTCTTACTTTTTGCCATATTTTATTTAATCCTCTCGATCCTTATAATCTTCAAGAAACGCTTGGGCATTTTTGATGTCTCTCTTTTGAGAGCTTTTATCTCCTCCACATAGAAGCAAAACCACCTTCATTCCTATTTTAGAATAATAAATCCTTATCCCAGGACCATAATGAATGCGAAGCTCATAAATTCGATTTCCTATCGATTTACAATCACCAAAATTTCCCATTTTAAGACGATCCAACCGCGTAAAGATTTTTGCACGAGAATGAATCTCATTTAGCCCATCAATCCAATCTATAAAAGGGCGTTTTCCTGAGCGCGTTTCATAGATTTCAATCTCTATTTCCATAACCCTATTGTATCTCATAGGATACATCTTATCAAGAAAAGTCATATATTTATTATATTAGAAAAACAAAGGTATTATATGGCTTCTCAAATGCAACCCTCAACATCTAGCGTAACAACAACTCAGTCCACTATTCATCAAGAACTTATGAAGTTTATCCCTTCAAGCGATGATCAATTAAATGAAATTTCTCCTCCTTATGGTGGTCCCAGACGTCAAGACCAAAATTCGCAAAAGTTAAGCTAGTTTTCCCTGATGTTAAATTCAGTATTTAGTCTTTCTTTAGGCCTCAAGGCCTGCTCCATAATATATCTCTGACGGCGTTTGATATCCCAAACTCTGGTGACGGCGCTGTCCATTATAAAACTCAAAATACACCTCTAGTCCCTTTTTTAGTTCTTTAAGGCTTTCATATCCTTTAGGATAAATATCCTCATACTTCACACTTCTCCAAAGACGCTCTATGAAAACATTATCAAGAGCTCTCCCTTTCCCGTCCATGCTGATTTTCACACCCTCTTTTTCTAATCTCTTAGTAAAGCATAAGCTTGTGAACTGCACTCCCTGATCTGTATTGAAAATTTCTGGGCAGCTTTTTTTCAAACTTCTTTCCAAAGCCTCTATGCAAAAATCTGTATCAAGGAGATTTGAGAGTTCCCATTCAAGGACAAATCGGCTGTACCAATCAATAATTGCAAATAAATATGCAAATCCACCTTGAAGCGGAATATACGTGATATCTGCAGCCCACGCTTGGTCAGAACGATCTACCTTTACAGACCTCATCAAATATGGATATTTCTTATGGTATTGATGTGGCTTGCTCAAATTAGGCTTTGGATAAATCGCTTCCAATCCCATTCTTTTCATGGCAGTTCTCACTCTTTTTTCTCCAAAAAAAAAGCCTTGGTCGCGCATTTCTAATGTCATCCTACGTCTTCCATAAAATGGGTTTCTAAGGTATTCTTTATCAATTGCTTTCATTAACTCTAAGTCTTCTTTTCCAGGAATGTTCTCAACGTAGTATAAGGTTGATCTACTTAATCCCAGAAGCTCGTAGAGCTTCTTCCTGATCAGTGGGCCAAAGCCCAAGAATCAGATTCTACCCCCTGACCTTATGTCAAGATGGCTTCCGTTGACGCTTACTATCCGAGAGATCACTGGAAAAAAATCAGAACGAATAATCCAGCTGAGCGATTAAACCAAGAGCTTAAAAGACGGACAAGGGTCGCAAGGCTCTTTCCTAGCATCGAGTCTTGTGAAAGACTGATTGGAGCCGTTGCAATGGAAATCCATGAAGACTGGGTGTCAGGAAAACGCTACATGTTAATGGAGGAGAACCAGGCATAACAAAACATCCAGCTACTACCATCCCGAAGAAGATAATTGAAAGGGTTGGCTGTTGGCTGTACCTGCAAAAAACTAAACAATAATGCGTTGAGAATCTAGATCTCAGATTTTACAGAAAAAGTGTTGCTTAATCGCCCATATGTTTGAGTCGTTACCCGCATTACATCTTTTACCTTTTGTGCAATCAATTAGTAGGTAATCAGCATAACATAAATTTTAAATTGCGAAAGTCCTGCTTAAAAGGGATGCACGAACAAGCCCGCTGATCCTAGAAAGGCTTTTTGGGATAGAGAAAAATTTTGCACCAGAGCCGTCTGTCAGATTAAGTCTTGCCTATAACATTTTATTGGACTGAGCGAACTCTCGTTTTTAGGCCGCGCTATGTCTCGATTTTAGAGTACGGAATACAAGCAGGGACCGGTGAAAATGACAGATATGCTGATGGGGCAAGTAATTTAAGAAAAAAACCTGTCCAAAAAAATAGGGGAACACTACATAACCTTATTGAGGACGCACGTCTCAATGGTGCTCATCAATATATCTCCGATTTTGCTCCGGATTCTGTGCGGTAAAAATAGGCATTTTTCCGATTCAAAACGGATCTTTTGAGAAGCCTTTCATTCGCGTTATTCGTCAGTGGAACTCCAGGAACTTTTAGAAAAAGGGTTAGTCCCTCCCAATGATTGTTCATATACGCAAATGAAATATTTTAGCTATAGGTATTTTATACGTATTGATCACATGTCTCACGTCTGATTAATATAGTGTGACAATTTTTTATTAGAATTTAAAAATCACAAACTACTTAAAGGAAAATCTAGAATGACAGCTGCAATTACATCAGGACAAAGGCTTCAACTGATTAGCACACAGCAAACAGGAGAGCTATCATACTCAGCATCTGAGCCAAACGCCATAGGGACTTTAAATATTTTGCAGTCCAACATCTTTGGAACAAAGCAGCAACAGACACCTAAAGAGAAGAAGCCTCAAGAAAGGTTTTTGGTTGAATTATTAAAAAAAATTTCTAAGGAAAAATTTTTGAAAATGCAGTCATTTAGCCAAGACTGGATTATTGAGCTGTCTCCTATTAAAAACCCACAAAATATTCATCGTATTTTTGGGTATTTGTTCCCTTTAAATTCTGGTGTTTCTGGAAAGCTCTGTGAGGATAAGCAGGCTATGTCTTCTTTGTTAGAAAGAGAAAAAATTCCTGTTTTAAAACATGAACTATTCCTTTCTCCAAAGACTAATGATTGGTGTCCTGAGGAAGGGGTTTTTAAAGGAATGTTCACTTTGTTTGATGAGTGGGGAAAAAATGTTGTAGTGAAACCCAATGACGGGACAGGGGGCAATCAAGTATTTCATGTTGAGAAAGCTAGAGATTTAGAGAAAGCAGCTTTAGATATTTTTAAGACAAAAAGCATGCTATGCATTTCACCGTTTCACAAAATTAATTATGAATATAGAGTCGTATATTTAGATCGCAATGAACCTTTAGATAAAATACAGCTGATTTATAAGAAAAAACCTCCTTGTTTGGAAAAAGACCCCACAAAAACTGTTGATCAAGCTTTTAAAGAATATATATGTTCTCTCGATATAAAACCTGCCGAAAAGCTTTTAAAAGAAATTGGGGAGAAGAAGCAACTAGAAATAATTAGAGATTCAAATAAACCTCTTAATGAAGATTATCCTTTGCATTGGAAACACAATGTTGGAAAGGGAGCAAAAATTGAACTTCTATATGATCAAAAGTTAGGATCACTCAGTTCAGATCCAAATCTAGATGCAGTTAGAGAGCTAGCATTAAAAGCCGCAAAATGTGCTAAGGTAACTTTTGCTTCAATCGATATAGTTGAGGCTCTCAATGAAGATAAAAAAGAGCTAAAGATCATGGAAGTAAATTCAGGAATTATGATGGAAGGCTTTTCTAAAAACGAATTCTCTGATCCCAACAATCATGGATTAAAGATTTCAGGATACGAGATAGCTAAACGGATTTATACTGCTGCTGTGGAGGAAATGTTTGGGTCAGCGTTAGCTTAATATATGGTTCTGGTGCAAACTTTCCGTGAAGAGTGGAATGCTGCTTAAAACTTGCTTTTTTCCCCGTGGCTTGCCACGTGGGCAAGAAATGCTGGTTTGATTTAAATCGCATAGACGAATGTAAGAAAAAAAATATATATAAAGGAGTTTTAGTATGTTTGCTGTTTCACACTCAACGACCACCAATGTTTCTAAGGAAGGCGTTTGGAGTTCTTGGGAAGATGTTAGTAGTTGGCCTACTTGGGACCAAAGCTTAAAAGCTGCTGAAGCAAAGGAAGGCTTTATTGTAGGAAAAAAAGCAGTGCTAATGTCTTTGTCTGGTCCACCAGTGGAAGCTACATTTGTCAGTATTGACAAAGAAAAAGGAGAATTTACTAATCAAGCCAACTTAGGAGTTTTAGTAGTAAAAACTTTCCATTCCGTTAGCGAGGAGGAAGGTATGACTCGAATTACTCATAAAGCTACCATTGAGGTAAAAGATCCGCAAAAAGGTGGCCCACTCGCCAGTAAAATTTGGACAGCCCTATCAGAAGAATTGCCTGCTTCTGTAGATAAATTAGCGAGAGTTGCTAGAGGCTCTGTAGGTACAAAAAGGGGTGCACCGGCTGAAAGTAAAGATTCTGAATTGAAACCTTCTAAAAAAGGAAAAAATTCTTAGCGAAGGTTTTCTAAACCCACAACACAAGAGGTATAACTTATGACTCTTTTTTTTGAACATACAGTTACTATCCGGGTGACAGAACAACAGGTCTGGGCTAAATTGGCAGATGTAGAAGCCTGGCCTACTTGGGATAACAGTCTTTCTTGGTGTCGGTTTTCTTCTCCGTTTCAAAGTGGTGCTACAGGAACTCTTAAGCCAAGTAGCGGTCCAGAAACGGATTTTGAGCTCATCAATGTTCTCGCAAATCAAATCTTCGATGTTCGTAGCAAGCTTCCGCTAGGTAATAAGATGATAGTGGGGCATCAACTAAGACCTTGCTCAACTGGTACACAATTGACCCACTCGATTAGGTTTGAAGGATGGCTTTCTTGCCTTTTCACTCGCGTTATTGGTAAAGGGTTAAAAGCTTCTCTTCCAAGCGCAATGGATAAGCTAAAAGCTAACTTGGAAAATCAAGGGAAAGTTTCTGAACCGCAGCACGGAGTTGGAAGAAGGCGCAGTCCTTCTCGCGGGAGTAAAGAGTATGAATGAAGTCTTCCCACAGCAAGCTGACGGGGTATCGTTCATTTTTAGAAACCAATTTTTTCTAGAAAATCTAGTTGCTGATGCAAGGCCTGATGATCTTTACTTCATTGATTTTTGACATACTTCCCTATCAGAATTTATGGAAAATATTTTCAACTTTCCAAGGATACGCTCATTTACAGGACTTTCGCAATTTAAAATTTATGTTATACCATTCGTAAAAAATAAAGTCATAAATTTAATTGGTCTTTTCATGTAAGCTGTTTG
>NZ_OY735135.1 GCF_963457595.1 Candidatus Neptunochlamydia sp. REUL1 | reverse complement strand
TTCTTAACTTTTCGTTTCATTTTGCGGACGTCTTCCTCAAGAAATGCCAAACGATTGGTAATATCGTGATTGGACTCCTCTTCTTTTCCATGCTCGACATAAGAATTTGCAAGATTCATAGATTCAGTAAAAAAGACAAAGTATAGCAAGTCCAAGATAAGCTCTTCCTATCCTGGGACTGTTTAGAACTGAGAGATTTTAGGGGGTTCAGGATGTAAGCATGTTGGATTCAGGAAAATATCCACTCTTGGGTGCTTTTTGATCAATTTTATGCTTTGTTAGTGTTGAGAACTGAAAAATTCAGTCCGTTTTGACACACCACTCCCTACGAAAGACATAAAAATTATTAAAGAGTAAGATCCTATTGCTGATCACGTCTTGGACAAGGACAGAGCAATGTCTCGACTCTTCAATTTTCTAAAAGCCACCCTTCTTACGCTATGTTTGCCTGCAATGATCTGGCATACTCCAGCAAGCGCGACTGTTACAGCTAATCCAATCATCCAAAAGGTCAATGCTTCCATAGCATGGTCTCCCTGGGATTTACTAAACTATGAAACACTATCTTATCAGAGCATTGTGGATTTCATCTGGGAGCTTGCTTATGGAAATAGCCTTGAATCTCTTCTAAGTGCCGAACAGCTATCACAGGTTATGGATTTCGTGATCTTCTTAACCCGTAATGGGTTGCAAGACGATGATATAGAAGGCAAAGCTGCACTCGAAGAAGACATCAAGTGGCTCAGAGGAGAGCCGAATCAGTCCATGCTTGCGCTTGATGACGACGAAAGCAGTGAGGTAAGCGATGAAAGTTGGTGGTGGCCTGCATCTTCGTCTTCAACAGCCCTAAATGGCTACAACTGCAAGATCAATCCCGCTGTCCTTGATCCCTTTGACAATCTAAGCATCATCCACTGTAGTTGGGCATCTAAGGCATGGAAAAGCACAAAGAAATTCGTCAAAAACCATAAAAAAGTCATCATTGTCGCAGCGGTTGTTGTCGTTGCAACAACGATCATCATTGTGGCAACAAGTGGAGCGGGAGCAGCTCCAGCGCTCGAAGGTGGCGGCGCTGCAATTGGAGGAGCTCTTACTGCCGACAAACGCGATAAAAACAACACTGAGCCTATCCCCGGTCCAAAGCCAAGAACACCCGTCAATAAGCCAGGAGAGGTTTATGTCCATGATAATCCAGAAGAGTATAATCATCTTTCCATAACGCCTGATTCCACTCAAGGGCACATTGCATCAGGATTGATACCGCAACTCGAGCCCATCCCTGATAGATCTATCCTTTTAAAAGACAGCATCGCTAGACAAAGCACAATTTTAAAAGAAGAGCTTTCTGAGAACACAATCATCCCCGATGAACCTCTGAATATCCTTACCCAAGAACAACCCTCTTTTTGGTGCCAATCAGTCGATAGAAGTAGAGAAGTAGGGTCTATTATCGTGCACGAAGTCTATGATGGAATTGCGGATCAATTGAGCATTATTCCGAGCATTACAGGCTACGTGTCAGAAAAAGTGAATAATTTTTCAGAGTTCCTTTCTGAGAACAGCCCCTTTGAGGGTTCTCCTATAGATAACTATCAATCAAGCGTCAATACTGTTCATGAGAAAATCGATGAAAGTTTTGGAACGAATCATGCTAATATATATTCTCAAGAGGGCAAAGCTGCTAGAGGGGGTCTTACCACTGGAATGCTCCCTCCCCCAGGAACGATTAAAGGGACACAGCCTAATTCTACAAAAGGATGGAAAGTTGGTCAGCCTAAGGAGAATTTAACTGCTAAAGGAAACGTTCCTAAGTGGGATACGATTAGAGCAAGGCACTGGAAAAACGAGGCCTTAAAGCATAGACAAGGCATTCCTAAGGAAAATTTAAAGTATGAAGTGACTGAAGCAAATCTTGCAAGGATGGAGAAAGGGCTCGCCCCTCAAAAATATAATGAAAGAACCCAAAAATGGGAAAGCATTGAGCTTCATCATGATCCAGCTAGGAAAGATGGAGGATTATTTGATGTTATTGAAGTGACTCCAAAAGAACATGCAGAAATCGATTCTAATAGACATTTAGGAAGAAGTTAGTTATGCCAAATTTCAATAAAATGTTCCATCCAGGCAGTGACCCCAAAAAATGGCCTGATCGAATAAATTACAAAAAGAAAGAACTTTTTTTATTTGATAGATTTCCAGTTACAAATAGAGAACTTCTTAAGTTTTCAATTGAAAGCACCAAAAGCAGTTATATTCAAGGATTTTATGTAACCGTATTTGACGGATATATAAAAGTGAATAGCAAGCCAAATTCTGGGAAAAGAAAATATACCAATAATTTATTTTGGGAAGATTCTGAAGTACTAGATATAAAAAACATAGAGGTTAAAGTTTTTACTAAAAGCGACCATATTTGTATTGGCAATATCTGGGAAGAAACGATCTATGAAGAGCCAGCTACTAGGGTATATGAAGATCTCAGAATGGAAAGCTATAAGAGACAATATCCAGAGGGGAAAAAAATTACTTGTTATACAGGTGCTGGACGATGTGCAATCATAGATAACACGTGTGCTAACGCTATGTACTCAGAAGATATTCCTAATGGCAAACGTTATTTTTGCAATGATGGTGATGACGATGATGATTTTAATGATATCATATTCACAGTTGCCAGAATTAATATGTAAATAATAAGAGTTCAAGGAATATCCTGTAAAGAAGCTATGGAAATACTAGAAGAAGCCAAGAACCGACTAGCCAAATATCAACGTATACCGGAAGATCAAACTGAATGCGATGAGTGGCATGAGAAATATAAAGACTGGAGCCAACCCCCGAAGAAACCGCGGAGTATGAGCGGAAGATGGAAGAGCATAGGAAGGAGTACCATGAGTGAGAATCTTTAAAAAATATATATTGCTTTTTAAGGAGAATTAGAATAAAAGTTGAGCTTTATTTATTAGTAAAGAAATACTTATATGACGTTGCCAGTGCAGCCATTTCAATGTACATCTCTCGGAGAAAGCAGAAATATTTCTCCTCAAAGAAATCAAAGTTGTTTGAACCTTGAAAAACTCGACTTAAAGACGATATTTTCCGAGATTGGTAAAAACGCTTGTTGTGTCTATGCTAGCGATACGAAAAGTTCTGGAATCCTTTTGGGGGGCAGAAGAGTTTTGGTTACTTTGCACTCTGTGGCTCCTATATGCGGTGAGGAAAGAAGATATCACGAATTTGTCACCATACAACATAAAGATAAAGCATATCTAGCAAAATGGTCAGGTGATAATGATCTTAAAAAAGCAGAGTACTACGATTGTTGCTTTTTTAATGTAGTAGATGAAAAATTTCCTGAAATTACGCCAATTCCTACCCTATCTGAAGATATTGATCCAGGGGAAGAAGTGTACTTTGCTGGGTATCCACTTAATCAAGAAGATCCCTCTTTCCACAAAGGTACTGTCTCTTCCTATACAAATAGAGAAGGTCTGTCATATTTCCATATAGACGCTTCAATTCTTCCGGGAAATTCAGGAGGACCTGTATTTATTGAAAAAGATAAAACTCTTTATTTAGCAGGGGTGATTTTTGCTGAACTTGCAAGTATCGATAGTGCTTTTATCAGAGAAAGGGAATTGATTTCTAATAGACTTTCAAAAGCTACGATATCTGTAGGTGGTGTTGATACGAATAAAGTGGTGTTAGGCATCATGAACACAGTGTTTGACAATTTATCAACTGGTATAGGGAAGGTTGTATGTATTAAACATGCATTTGATGTTCTTAAAGAAGGAGAGTTGCCAGATGCAGAAACACCATTTCATCTTGGGTTCCCTATAGGAAGGAAGAAGCAATATAAATTGTTTAAAGAAGATAGTGTTCAAGGTGCTTTTGGTGGAGAACAATCTTATTGGATTCGTCGTCCTAATAGGGATTGTCCTGGAATTATAATCGATAACCACCAAAAAAAACATATAACTGATTGGATTGGTAAAGTAAAACAATCTGGTAGTCAGTTTCCAGCCGGCTTTACTAGAGACCAGCTTATTGAACTTGTAGCCTATTTATTAAAACTAAGACTCTTTTTGTTTGTTAACCAGAATCCTGGAGAAAATAAAACAATGGGTATTCAGTATGTTTCAATAGAAAGTACTTATCAAACTCAAGCAGATGGCCCTCCACTTAGAAAAAAAAACTGCCCTTATGTTGCAATCCATTTTGGATTTGAAAAAAATTCAAACTCATGGGTGGTACATGTGCATCCAGATGATGGAAAAAATGCCAAACAACGGAATTCACATTCATGAGGGTGCAGATTTACCGACGGAATTTGTGTTGATTTTTGCTTTTGGTCTGAATTAAGATTCAGTTGATTCTTCCTTAATTCAAACAAATATCTTTGCACTTCAACATTATTCTAGTTTGTTTTCAAGTAATCCATTCCGACATATTTATTAGAATCAAAACCATCGTGTATATCTTCTGTAGGGATAAACCCAAGCTCCTCTAAAAAACATTGACTTGTTTTATTTAGCACACGAGTAACTGCTACTATTCTTTCTACACCAGGAAGATTTTTAAGCACAATATTAGCCGCCATCTTTCCTATCCCTAACCGCATATAATTTGGAGAAATTGCCATCTGTCGCACATACACTTTAGGGAACTCTTTAAGTTCTAAAATAAGCAGGCCAACCACCTCTTCAGTTTTTTTTATGATTAGCCAATGGATACTTTCTCTTTCGTTGTTCCAAAGTTCTTGTTCATCAGCAATGACCCCTTGTAAAAACGTTTCAACATTTTCTAAACCTAATTCACCAGGGGTAAAGCTGTCATATGCATACTTAAAGGACTGAATAAAAAGATCATCTATCAGATGAAAGTCCTCTTTGTGATCCCATTGAAAAGAATACGTTCCAACCTGTTCGTCTTCAAAGCTCCAAGCTGATAGCGCTGAGCAGATGAATGATAAATAAAAAATCCATTTCATATTAAAAATATTTTAACATCTGTTTTTTTAACCTGTTTACTACTAAATGTTTAAAAACCATTCTCCTCAAATTTGAGGGGCCTTTTTGATATCAACTGCCGTCATTTTTTATACTTTTTCATCAATATTTTTGCTAGATCATTCCAAATATCTAAAATTTCACTTTCGTAGAACTTTTCTGTGCAATCGATTTTATTAAAGCATTCAACCTTATTTATAGCGCTCCCCAATTGGGATTGAACTGTTCGATATGACGTTGAAAAAACTGCCGCAATTTGTTTAGCACTGAAACCGTATAAATTAAGAGATAAACACTCGATCTCTCTTTTTGTTAACTTATTTGAGATAGTTTTTAATCTTTCAATAATAAGCTGTTCGTTAGTGTGTAAAATACACTCGTCTTTGTAGCTTTCTTTTTTAACAAAAATTTCAAGATTTTTATAGATACTATTCATATCTACTGTTGAACAATATGCTGATAATTTTCCTTTATCATTGTAACTTATAAAAACGTCAACACAATAATTAATTTTTTTAAAATTAATATTTGATTTCTCTAAAAGATTTATATACTGACAACTAAAAAAATTCGTAAAATCTTCTTTTTTTATGTGTTCAGGTATTCCGCTATATGTGGCTTCAAAATTCCAAACGGAAAAACACTGTTTTTCTTCCTGCTTTAAATTTAACAGATCGATTTTGATATCTGTGAATAGAGATCTGTATAACTCATGCATTTTTTTTAATTTATCTACTCCAATATAAGTACCCGTAATAGGAGCAGAGTAAAAAATTTCAGGAGAAACATGATCTTTTACTAAAACCTCGTCTAGATTTTTTTCAACCCAAAAAGCTTCTGATAATTCTAGGATATCTTTTGTAATAACAAATCCTCTATTTGGTGAACTTGCTGGCCTTATGCGGTTATAGCTTGGTTGGCTTTGGATGAAAGAACTGATAGCAACATCATTTTCACATCTTGAATATCTTTCTAATCCATTTTCCATCAATAGTGTAACCTTTACGAAAAAAATAAAATAATTTTTTTTGAAATCTGTAAATTCTACATGGATCAAAAGAGGGCAATGTTTTTGTCAAATAGGCTTAACAAATTGAGCACCATTACGTTGCATCTGTGTTATTAAAACCACTGCCATAAAAAAAACGTTCTTATAAGTATTTGATACCTATTGCTTAGATATCTCACCTTTGATTAATTAGTCTTCGAAAATGATCCAACTTGGTCGAGCATGTAACGCATAGGAGAAAGTTGCACCAGAACCAGAAATTAACCGTTATAGGAAATTAAAGGAGAGCTAGCTATGTCGCTATTAGTTGGGCCAACAACAAGATGTTTTGTGGGAGTTGTCTCTTTAGAGCATGCAACCAGAGGGTATAACGGAGGGTTTACACAGGCTTGTCATGGGAAACAATCCCCCTTAAGCAGAATGAATAAAGGAGACGTATTTGTTCAATATTCTCCTAAGGATGCTTTAGGAGGGAGCAAGGCTTGTCAACATTTTACTTATATAGGATCTGTTGCTACAGGAAAAGTTTATCAAGTAGAAATGGGTCCAGGATTTAAGCCATTTCGAATAGATATTGATTATCTGTCCGCAGATCAAGCAAAGCAGGCCTCAATTAGGCCGTTAATTGAACGTTTGTCTTTTATAAAAAACAAAACTAAATGGGGGATGGCATTTCGATTTGGATTCTTAGAAATTCCACTTAGTGATTTTAAAATTATTTATATGGCAATGACTGGGAAAAGCATAGACACTCCTCGAAAGGCTCTTTTAGCGCCTGCAGATTCAAAGCAAAAATCATCTGAGTCTACAACAGGTAGTGTAGGGGAAAATTCTAGCGAGCCTTTTAGAAAAAAGCCAAGGCTTCAACATAAAGGTGGGTATGGTTTATGAGCGCTTCAGAGCATACCGTTTATAACCCCGCAGATTGGATCTGCGGGTTGTTACGTAGGAGATGATAAATTGGATATAGAAGTTTCACATACAGAGTTCACTAAAGCAAGTCCTCAAGATGTTTGGTTTTTTTGGAGTAATCCAGATACTTGGTCGCAGTGGGATACTGGTATTGAATGGTGTAAGTTAAATGAAGGTTCAACGTTTTCTGCGGAAGGAAAAGCAACACTGCTTCCCAAAGGGGCTCCCTATCCAATAGAAATAACCATTACTGATTGCGTACCCAATGAATACTTTATCGATCAAGGTCAAACACCTTTAGGAACGATTATTTTGTCACACCAAATAGTAGTTATAGACTCAGGGGTAAATGTGACTCATAAGATGAAATTTATTCCAAAAGACCAGAAATCTAAAAAGGCTTTTGAATCGGGACTTTTAAAAAAAATGCAAAAGGAGCTTCCAGAAGCTGTAAGGTTATTAGTAAAATTGGTTGAACAAAATGAAAAAATTGAAAGTTCCTAGATTCCATCTTTTTGAATTTGAAGATCTAAGGTGGTTACCAAAGTTTTTAAGGGGCTATATTACGGATTTGCTTACCTATCAAATCGTTGACTTTGGGATTTATAAGTCTGCTATTCCAAAAATCGCGGAAGTTTTGGATAAATCTGGACAAGACACTCTTGTCGATTTGTGTTCAGGTAGCGGAGGACCTTCACCTGGAATTATTGAGGAACTTTCATTGATGCTAAAAAAGAACATTAGTTTGTTTTTGACTGATAAGTTTCCAAATAAGAAGGCCTTCTTAAGGATGAAAAGCAGTTCTGTCACACCTGTACTGGAATCAGTCGATGCACAAAGTGTTCCTATCCATTTGGATTTAATAGGAATGAGAACTCTTTTTACATCATTTCATCATTTTAAACCTAAAAAAGCACAAAAAATCCTTCAGGATTCTGTAAACAAACAAATGCCCATAGGAATTTTTGAAATAACCGAAAGAAAACTGGGTTCGCTTCTGACTCTTTTTATAGCACCTATAACTTGCTTGATTTTTTCATTATTTATTCGACCAAGGAAAATAGGACGTTTTTTTTGGACTTATGTCATTCCTATAGTTCCAATTTTATATACATGGGATGGGCTTATTTCAAATTTAAGAACCTATTCTAAAAACGAGTTGATCAAAATGACTAGTGATATTGAGACAGGTGAAAGCAGTTATCACTGGGAAACAGGAGAACTTATTTCAAGGTTTCACATTAAAGTTAACTATTTAATTGGCTGCCCAAAGTAAAATTTTGAGTTTTTAGGAGAATTTACAAAATATATTTGGAGTTATGAATGAGCACAGATTATAAACCCTATCCAGAAAAATGTTACCTTCCGTTTATTTTTTATCCTACAGCAATGTGGGAAAATCCTTATGGACATTCGTTTGTAGAGGATTATTTGGATATGAACACCCCATGTGGGGACTATGTTATATATTTATCTATTCCTTTTTGCAGGGTTCGTTGTAAAGGGTGCCCTTATTTTGTTGAGCTTCTTACTAAGAAAGACACTAAAGATAAAGAAGAAGTATATCTTGATGCTCTTATTAAGAGTATGGAAAAATGGAGTCATTATCCTCGATGGAAAGAAAGCGCTCTTAAGGCAGTTTATATAGGAGGAGGAACAGGAAGCATTCTAAAAACCCGTAACCTAAAGCGCTTAATTGACTCTCTTTGCCGGTTTTTTCCTGTTACAGAAGCGACTGAAATAACATTGGAAGGAAATGCCCATGATTATGATGAAGAAAAGATTCAATACGTCTGCGACTCTCCTGTTAATAGGATTAGCTTAGGGGTTCAATCATTTAATCCAGAGGTTTTAAAAGTAGTTGGGTCTCCGCACGCCGCAGAAGAAAGTGAGAGAGTCATTAACTCTTTCCAGTCTAAAGGATTAAAGAACATTCAGATTGATATGATGTATAATATGCCTAAGCATACCTTGGAGATCTGGAGAGAAGACCTAAAAAAATTAAAAGAACTGGATATTGTTCATCTGACTGTTTACTTATATAGAATTCACAATGAAACACCACAGGCAAGGTTTATAAAAGAAGGAAAAGTCCCTGACGTAGCAGATTGCGAATCTCCGATGGTGAAAAAAATGGCAAGTGAGTTCCGTGATCTTGTTGAGAAAGAGCTAGGGTTTGAAATGTACATGCATAATCATTTTTGTAAACCTGGATTCAGAAATGTTTATAACGACTACAACCTTGAACATGCTGCCGACACTCTGGGAATTGGTGCAGGAGCTTATAGCTTAATTGATAACTACAGAATTGGAACTTCTAAAAACGTCAAAGAGTTTGTTGAATCTGTAAATGCGGGACATCATATGGTCTCAACAATATCTCAAAAGATGAATCTTCAAAATCATAAAGAACGTTATATAATGTTTACTTTTCAGTACTTTATAGTGAATTTCGTTCGATATAAAGAAAGATTTGGGACGGATGCCATGGAAGATTTTGGTGAAATCTTCCGCAAATTAGAAAGAAAAAAATTAGTAGAAATAAAAGAAGATCGTGTAGAAATGACCAGGCTTGGGCAAGAGTGGTTTTTAAATGTAGTCTTAGAATTTGTTAATCCAGGCTTTTGGGGAGATAGGACTTCATTGGAGGAGCCTAATTGGTCAATGAATATTTCTCTCGTAAACTTATTAGCAGGTAATCGTGATCGATGGTTAGGATCTGCGCCTGAAATGGAAACAGTGAAAACCTAGAGGTAAAATAATGATAGATGAGATTAAAACTTTGATAGAGAGTTTAGGAATAGATTGCCCAAATCTTAAAAAGGAATCTGTGATTGGAGAAAACGATGTTGGCCTTGATTCTCAAGAGATTGTTGAGCTTGTTTGTATGATTGATAAAAAGTTCAAAGTTAACATTCCACATCAGTTGCTATCAAAAAAAAGCACTGTAGAAGACGTTATGAAAGCTATTCAAAACGCTCAAGAAAAAAATGCCAATGATGATGTCACGGGTTTTCAGGGAGAGTGTACAGCTTCTTTGTTTATTGATTCTCCATTAGAAAGCACTTACAGCGCTATATTTAATATGAGAGATTGGCCAAATAAACTGCCCCATGTGAAGGAAATTGATGTTCTGTATGACGATGGTGTATACCAAGAATTTCTAATGCATGTAGCTTCAGACAGTGGACTGATAAAAGTGAGGTCTGTTCGTCGTTGTATACAGAATGAGTCTGTTTTATTTTTTCAGCCGGATCCACCTGTCTTTTTAAAGCATCATTGCGGAGGATGGAAATTTGATCCTGATGGTAGGGGTTGCTTAGTTACTACATGGCATCAGTGGAATATTGACTCTACAGGGGCTAGCAGTCACTTTTCTATTAAAAAAGAAACACCCGTAGATAACCACATTGAACAGACATTACGTTCTCATGCAGAGCTTGCCTTATCTACCTGGAAAAGTAATTTGGAGGCTTGCTAATGAAAGTTGCTAAAGAAATCATTGTAGAAGCTTCACCTAAAGATGTTTATTTAGCTTACTCCAATCTAGAGGCTTGGAAAGATGTAATGCAGGACGTTGTTGCAATAAAATCGTATTACGATGATTCTTTTCATCAAGAATTTGATATGACGGTATCCCGAGAAGGAGGAGAAGAAACGGTTCACTCGATCCGCTTTTGTTTTCCTTATCACTCAGTAGAAATTTTTCAAACACGTCCTCCGCCGAAGTTTAAGTCTATGTCAGGCATTTGGACGTTCAAGCCTTGCTCTGAGGGAACCTTGCTTACCGGAGAGCGTCATTTTGAGATCAAAGAAAGGTGTGAGTTTAATCTTGAAGACCTTGAGATGTTTTTGGAAAAGAATTTATCTTCATTTAAAAACTGGATTGAAGCTAATGCAATGTGTCAGTGCTAAAGAGAAAATTTATTGTGATCGAGACAAATTGTTTTCTTTTTTTTGGGATATAGAGAAATGGTCGTCTTTTTGGTCTCCTATTCATAATATTTCTGTATTTTATGACGACCGTTTAAATCAGGATTTCTATATGAGCGTAGATTGGCAAGATGGAGCTCATAGCATCAGAACAGTTCGTTTTCAGGTAGATGGAAATATTCATTTTTTTTCACCTTTGCCTCCCCCTCCCACAAAATCACATCAAGGTAAGTGGGAATTTGTTGAGGCGAACAAAGGAATTATTGAGGTAATGGCCAGCAGATTGTTTGAGCTTCCTTCTAACTGGGATAATTCTAAGACTCAAATATTTTTAGAGTCATTTACTGATAGGCTTAAGCAAATCTTAAGAGAAGTTAAAACAGCATGCGAAAATTAGATACAATTGTATTAGGCTCTGGTATTAGTGGGTGTTATTCAGCTATATTGCTTAAACATTTAGGAAAGAAAGTAGCAGTACTTTCTCCTAAGCTAAAAACGAAGTATCATTTGCCCGAATCTTGGATATTTAATCCATCTAAGCAATTAGAGGAACTAGGTATTTTAAAAGACTTATTGCCATCTATTTCAAAAGAATCTCAGTGTACCTTTTTATCTGCTGATGGGAAAAAATCTGTCATGGTAAGCACAGAGCAAGTATCGAACTGTTTAGAGGCGGGGGATATTGTTCGTGTTGATAGAAATGGATTTGATCAAGCTTTTTTTAAAAAAGCCCAATCTGTTGGAGTTGAGTTAGTTGAATTCGAGGAGTTAAGTAATTGTGTTATTTGCGAGTCTCACATAGAGGTGCAGTATAAAGAAAAAGGATCCTTTAAATCTATTCGAGGATGTAACCTAATTGATGGTTCCGGGAAATCTGCTTATTTAACCAACTGCTTATCTTTGCCTGTAATAGAAACTGTATTAGATTCTCGCTATGCGTGCTTTAGCCATTTTGAGGGAGACAACTTGGACATAAAGACACTGCATATAATTGCTTTGGCTGATGGATATCTATTTTGCATACCAATTAGCACAAATCGCTTAAGTATTGGCTGTGTGGTGGCTAAATCGTGTTTTGATTCTACCCCTAACTTTGAGTTGATGTTATCTTCTGCGGTAGAAGAGGCTCCGTTTGTTAAAAATTTAATAACTAATTCTAAGCGCGTTTTACCAGTAATACCAATTAAGAATAGTCAGGCTGTCTGTGAAAAACTAGCTGGAGACATGTACCGCATTGTTGGAGATGCTGCGGTTTTTATGGATCCGTTTTTTTGTCCAGGAATTGATTTTGCGGTGACTTCAGCCGAACAAGCGGTTCTGTCTCTACAAGAAAATAACCCTGATAAATATAAGATGTTTATCAAAGAGTGGTTAAGTAGAAATCAGGAGAGCATATACTCTCAACTTGAGTCTTCTGATTGGAATCAGATTGTAAGGATGTTTGCAGATCCTCATTTACCTTATCTTGTTCCTATTATGCTGACCCAGGCTTTTGGTCAAATAAAGAAAAAAAACTTGAACTTTAAAGAGGGGATTACCTTATCCAGAGCTGCTTATGAATATGAGTTATGTTGATCTTTCTATTCCTCTTGAGCCTAACTTGTCTGAGCCAGAGTCAGTTGAGATTGATTCTGTTACTCATCGAGAAGGAGCTGAAATTTTGACAAAAAACAGCGCTGTAAGCCCTGATTCTTTTCCAGATGGATTAGGGTTAAATCTTGAAAGAATTAAGATAACATCGCACTCTGGAACGCATATTGATGCCCCTTTTCACTATGGACCTTACTGTAATAATAAAAAATCCCGTTCAATTGACCAGATCCCATTGAGCTGGTTTCATGGAGTCGCATTAGTTCTGGACTGTAGCACTCATGCTTCTTCTTGCTCATTGACTTTGGAAGAAGCTAAGCAGGCTCTTTCTAATCAGGAGCTGGAGATAGAGAAAGAAGATATAGTATTACTATTTA
Organism: Candidatus Neptunochlamydia sp. REUL1; assembly: GCF_963457595.1. Classification (GTDB taxonomy): domain Bacteria; phylum Chlamydiota; class Chlamydiia; order Chlamydiales; family Simkaniaceae; genus Neptunichlamydia. Next base: position 12,880 of record NZ_OY735135.1, on the reverse strand, counting down.
CTGGAGCAGATGCTCTTTGGGGAACACCTGAGTATTTTACAGATTTTAGGGGGATAGACCTTTCTGTTTGTAAGTGGCTGGTTGATCTTGGAGTGCGCGTAATAGGTGTAGACACTTTTGGCTTTGATCTTCCATTTCATAAAATGCTAAGCGCTTACGAAAAAACTCAAAATTCAGGTGTCTTATGGCCTTGCCATATGTTTGGTAGAGAAAGTGAATACTGCCAAATTGAAAGGCTTACAAATTTAGCTTCCTTACCTAAAAGAAGAAAGTTTGAAATTTCTTGTTTTCCAATAAAATTAAAGAACTGCGGGGCTGCGCCTGCACGTGTTGTAGCAACAATACTGGATGAGAAAAAAAATGAATAATAAGCGCGATATTTTTATTAAAGCTCCGTTTAACAAAGCCTATCGATTTTTATCGGAAGCAAAGAATCTCCCTAAATGGACAACATTTTTTCAAGAACTTGTGGAGGGTAAGGATTACATATGTGTGATGAAAACACCTATTGGAATGTGTCAAACGCATTGTGAAGTCAGTAACGATAAAGCTGCATCAAAAATTAAAATTATCTCTAAATTTGAACATAAAACAGAAACTGCGACTCTTTTTTTAAAAAAAATTCCTAACTATTGTCATGTTGTCTTCTATCTTAACACTCCTCCTAAACTAGATTCAGCTGTTCGTGCTAAGATGCTTAAAAATTTAGAGAAAGAACTTCTCGTTTTGAAAGCCTCCTTGGAGGCTTCAAATGACTAGAAATAGAGTTGTTATTACCGGTTTGGGAACAGTTAATCCCTTGGGGAAAAGTGTGGATGAATTTTGGAAAAATTGCATTAAAGGGTCTTCTGGAATCTCAAAGATTACTCATCTATTTCAGATACCGGAACATATGAGCCAAATTGCAGGAAGAGTAGATCTAGAATATGATTCCGAAAATTCAAGCGCTAGCTCACGTAATCAGATGTTTGCAGATATGGCTGTAAATGAGGCTTTAAAGCAATCAAGACTTTTTAAAAACGATGAAGAGAAAAGAGAATGTGCGGTTATGATCTCAACTGCAATAGCAGAAATTAGTGTGATGGAAGAGATGTTTAATAATCATGGAAGGGGAGAAGGGCACGTAGACTTTGTGCCCCTTGATAACTCATATTCAGGAAGAAGCTTTTGCTTTAATAATGTAGCGCAGCAGATAGCACAGAATCACGGCATCAGAGGGAAAGTTGTTACAATATCTACTGGATGCACTGGAGGTAATGATGCAATAGGTTATGCATTACACATGATCAGAAGCGGGAAGATTCAGTTGGCAATTTCTGGCTCTGTAGATGCTCCTATAACCCCTCTTGTTGTGTCAGCATTTAGTAGAATAGGAGCTACTTCTTTACGTAATGAAGATCCTCAGTTGGCATCTCGACCATATGATTCTGAAAGAGATGGGTTTGTTCTTGCTGAGGGATGTGGAATTCTAATTTTAGAAAATTTGAGCCACGCTTTAAAAAGAGGGGCCCCAATTCTAGCTGAAGTTGCTGGTTTTGCTAGTGTTAATAATTGCTATCATATGATTGACATACATCATGATGGTTTAGCCATTTCTAAATCGTGCAAACTAGCCCTTGAAGACGCTAAAATTTCAGCTAATGAAGTTGACTTTGTTAATGCTCATGGCTCCTCAACGCCTCAAAATGACGTTGCTGAAAGCCATGCTTTGCACAGAGTTTTTAAGGAAAGGACATGTCAAATTCCAGTAACATCGATCAAATCGCAACTCGGGCATCCGCTATCTGCAGCGAATAGCATCGAGCTTCTAAGTGCTGTCCTCTCAATGCGTGACAGAAAGATTCCTCCTACGGTTAACCTATGTGACCAGGACCCCGAATGCAAGCTGAATATTGTTGGAAACAAGTCATTAGATCATGAAGTAAATATTGTAATGAAGCCTAGCAGTGGGTTTTCAGGTATTCATTCTTGTGTAATTTTAAAAGAGTGTAGCGACTATGAAAGGTAGCGATATTGTTATAGCTGGATCTGGGGTAATTTCTTCTATTGGGAGTGGGATGCAGTCTTTTTCTGAAAGCCTATTTTCCTCTAAAAAAAAGTATAGAAGTCACAAATTAATTTCAAAAAATAACGCCTTTGAGCATCAAATTGCTTATGTTGATGACTCATTGCTAATCCAAGATATTAACCCAAGGCAAGCAAGGAAGTTAGATCGTTTTTGTTTATTGACAATGCAGGCATTTGATCAAGCTTATAAGGCATCAAATTTATCACCTCCCCTTGCACATGAGTACGGAATTTTAATAGGCAATTCAACTGGAGGATGGAGCTTTGTCGAACATCAAATGGACTCAATTTGTTCAGGAGACTTTGATAGCCTTAGCCCATATGTAGCAACCGCTTGGTTTCCAACAGCTCCTCAGGGTGAAATTTCAATTAAATATGATGTTGCAGGATATAGTAAAACGTTTTCGGCAGGTACTTTAAGCTCTGGGTATGCTTTAGAACATGCTATATATTTAATAAAGAACGGCTACTTACCTGGGGCATTTGTAGGAGGTGGTGAGTCTCCTATTTCTCCTCTTGTTTATAATGCCTATATTCATAACAAAGCATTTTCATTAAACGGTAAATACGTCCCATACCAGACGCAAGCTACTGGAGGTCTTCTTGGTGAAGGGGCAAGCATATTGTTTATAGAGAGTTTAGCAAACTGCTCAGAAAGAAAAGGAACCCCGCTTGCGAAAATATCGCATTGTGCAGTGGGAAGGGATCTTGAGGAAGCTATTAGGGAATGCTTGGAAGAAAGTAATAAGAGGGCATCCGATATAGACGCTATTCTTTTAAATGGTAAAGGGTTACCAAGCGTTGATCAAGATGAACTGGCTGTTTTGGGTCATATATTTTCAGAATCTCCTAACTTATATTTGGGAGTTTCAAAGCCACTATATGGCAATACTATCGGTGCAGATTTTGCTTTTCAATGTCTAGTTGTTTTACTAATGCTAGAACAACAAAAAGTGCCTGCTGGATTGGAGGAGGTTGATAAATGTTTTTCAAAAATATGCCCTGGTAGTCTTGTTTTAGGAAAAGCGTTAAGAACAAGGCTTCGGACGATTCTTACCTATTCAATAGATCTAGCAACAGGAATTAGCGTAGCAGCTATTTTTGACAAGGTATAACCGAATGTTGTGTCTGAGAATAAATCAGGACTTTCGCACTTTAAGTACTGAAAGCTGTATAAGGCTGCCTCCATATTAGGGATTGAAATCTCTTGATAGGTTCACTTTTTAGAGCGTAAATAGTCATGTTCTTTGCACGAGCTTGAGCCTCGAGAACTATCCATGCAAGTATTGCGGTAATGATATGTTTTCTTTGGGCTTTAGAATTCCTAGCCTGGCATTTTCCAATGCCGGTCGTTTGTTTGGCTTCTCGGTGATATTGTTCGATCTTCCATCTAAATGCGCATGCTTTTGTAGCGTCCTCAGATGTACCTATCTTCTTGAGGTCATTAGTGACCACATAGTCGGTACGGTTTGAATGAACCGATAGCCGAAACAACTTTAGTTCCAATGAACATTCCTTAAGCTTCCCTATTACCCCTTGAGTACACTGTGCTTCCCATGGGAGTTCTTTTACGCCTCGATACTTCGGTTTTTCAGGATCAGTCCACCGATCCAAAACAAGACGGTTACTCCGAATCGGACACACAAATTTATACCCAAGCCTATCAATCCAGCACATGATTTTGGTCATTGCATACCAGGTATCCATGAGAACAGTATGAAAAACAATCCCCCGTTCAATTGCCTTTAACATCATTTCTTGCAGATGTTCATATTTCTTTTTCCCATCTTGGTCTGGTTGATAAATACGGGCATCGATGACCCAATAGCGATCTAGATCGGGGTTAAAATAAACGCAATTAACAATCCCGATTCCCATGACGGTACTGTGGGTGTTTCCTGAATACTGCCACCTTGCTAACTCGATTTTGTTGCTTCCACTTTTATCAAGCACTGAATCATCGAATATCAAATACCCTCTTTTGGAGTATACAATCTCTTTCTGCACCCTTTCCCAAATCGCTTTGCTTGGAAGTTTGCTTCCGTTTAAGTGTCTCCAAACACTATCATGCTTCAATCCTTCAACAATGTCTGAAAAGTAAGTGCCTGTAAAGTTATCAACACCATTCACCAGAAATTGCCCATATGTTTGAGTCGTTACCCGCATTACATCTTTTACCTTTTGTGCAATCAATTAGTAGGTAATCAGCATAATACCATTCGTAAAAAATAACGTCATAAAATAGCCCACGGTCTTGAACAGAGCCTTCTCACTCTGGTTGGAGTGTCAACAAATGCATTCCATGCATCGCAGCAGGCCATCGTAATCGCATCATAATCTTCATAACAGCGATTCGCTAGATGTTCATCTCGAAGCGTTTGCCATACTTGTTCTGTTGGATTCAACTCTGGCGAAACCGGAGGAAGCGGTAGAAGGCTTATGTTGCTAAACCTTTTAAGTCGCTTTGTTGTATGCCAAGCAGCTCTATCCAGCACAATAACTGCATGCCTTCCTTCAGGAATCTTCATGGAAATGTGCTCAAGATGCACAAGCATTGCTTCTGTATTTACAGCTGGCATTACAAGGCCTACAGCTTCATCTCTGACGGGGCAAATAGCTCCAAATATGTAAGCGTATTCAAATTGCTGCTGACGTGCGAGCCGAGGACGTGTTCCTTTATTGGCCCATGTACGGGTTACAGTGCCTCTTTGGCCCACTCTAGCCTCATCTTGGAACCAAATATCAACAGACTCTATTTCTACTCCTGCTGGCAATGCCTCAACTACTTTTTCTGAGAAGTTTTTTTAAAAGTCTCTTGGGCTTCTAAGTCTGCCTTGGGGTGAATTGATCGACCCGAGATCCAGACGAGGTCAGCCCTTTTCAATGTATTGTATACCGTCTTCAAAGATGGGTCGACTCCATATTTTGTTTTCATCAATTCCAAAATGTCTCTCCCTTTGATACGTCCACCTACTTTCTTCTCTTGCAGCTCTAAAACAGCTTGCCTGAATGCAGCTTGATGTTCTAGAGGTATCAATGGCTTCTTACCTCTACCCGGCTTATCTTTTAACCCTTCGAAACCTTCCGTTCTAAATCTCTTGATCCACCTCATCAAAGACCTGAGTTTCACCCGTACAAAGGCTGCTGTTTCTGTAAACGTCTTCCCTTCTTGGAGATGGGCAAATGCCAGAAACCGCCTCCTTTCTCTTGGACTCCCCTCTGTTTTAGCAAGCTTATCGAAATCGTACTGATCAAGTCCTTTTATCTGAGCGGCCTTTCTTCCTCTCAACACTCACCTCCTGTTAAACTCAAACAGCTTACATGAAAAGACCAATTAAATTTATGACTTTATTTTTTACGAATGGTATAACATAAATTTTAAATTGCGAAAGTCCTGTAAATGAGCGTATCCTTGGAAAGTTGAAAATATTTTCCATAAATTCTGATAGGGAAGTATGTCAAAAATCAATGAAGTAAAGATCATCAGGCCTTGCATCAGCAACTAGATTTTCTAGAAAAAATTGGTTTCTAAAAATGAACGATACCCCGTCAGCTTGCTGTGGGAAGACTTCATTCATACTCTTTACTCCCGCGAGAAGGACTGCGCCTTCTTCCAACTCCGTGCTGCGGTTCAGAAACTTTCCCTTGATTTTCCAAGTTAGCTTTTAGCTTATCCATTGCGCTTGGAAGAGAAGCTTTTAACCCTTTACCAATAACGCGAGTGAAAAGGCAAGAAAGCCATCCTTCAAACCTAATCGAGTGGGTCAATTGTGTACCAGTTGAGCAAGGTCTTAGTTGATGCCCCACTATCATCTTATTACCTAGCGGAAGCTTGCTACGAACATCGAAGATTTGATTTGCGAGAACATTGATGAGCTCAAAATCCGTTTCTGGACCGCTACTTGGCTTAAGAGTTCCTGTAGCACCACTTTGAAACGGAGAAGAAAACCGACACCAAGAAAGACTGTTATCCCAAGTAGGCCAGGCTTCTACATCTGCCAATTTAGCCCAGACCTGTTGTTCTGTCACCCGGATAGTAACTGTATGTTCAAAAAAAAGAGTCATAAGTTATACCTCTTGTGTTGTGGGTTTAGAAAACCTTCGCTAAGAATTTTTTCCTTTTTTAGAAGGTTTCAATTCAGAATCTTTACTTTCAGCCGGTGCACCCCTTTTTGTACCTACAGAGCCTCTAGCAACTCTCGCTAATTTATCTACAGAAGCAGGCAATTCTTCTGATAGGGCTGTCCAAATTTTACTGGCGAGTGGGCCACCTTTTTGCGGATCTTTTACCTCAATGGTAGCTTTATGAGTAATTCGAGTCATACCTTCCTCCTCGCTAACGGAATGGAAAGTTTTTACTACTAAAACTCCTAAGTTGGCTTGATTAGTAAATTCTCCTTTTTCTTTGTCAATACTGACAAATGTAGCTTCCACTGGTGGACCAGACAAAGACATTAGCACTGCTTTTTTTCCTACAATAAAGCCTTCCTTTGCTTCAGCAGCTTTTAAGCTTTGGTCCCAAGTAGGCCAACTACTAACATCTTCCCAAGAACTCCAAACGCCTTCCTTAGAAACATTGGTGGTCGTTGAGTGTGAAACAGCAAACATACTAAAACTCCTTTATATATATTTTTTTTCTTACATTCGTCTATGCGATTTAAATCAAACCAGCATTTCTTGCCCACGTGGCAAGCCACGGGGAAAAAAGCAAGTTTTAAGCAGCATTCCACTCTTCACGGAAAGTTTGCACCAGAACCATATATTAAGCTAACGCTGACCCAAACATTTCCTCCACAGCAGCAGTATAAATCCGTTTAGCTATCTCGTATCCTGAAATCTTTAATCCATGATTGTTGGGATCAGAGAATTCGTTTTTAGAAAAGCCTTCCATCATAATTCCTGAATTTACTTCCATGATCTTTAGCTCTTTTTTATCTTCATTGAGAGCCTCAACTATATCGATTGAAGCAAAAGTTACCTTAGCACATTTTGCGGCTTTTAATGCTAGCTCTCTAACTGCATCTAGATTTGGATCTGAACTGAGTGATCCTAACTTTTGATCATATAGAAGTTCAATTTTTGCTCCCTTTCCAACATTGTGTTTCCAATGCAAAGGATAATCTTCATTAAGAGGTTTATTTGAATCTCTAATTATTTCTAGTTGCTTCTTCTCCCCAATTTCTTTTAAAAGCTTTTCGGCAGGTTTTATATCGAGAGAACATATATATTCTTTAAAAGCTTGATCAACAGTTTTTGTGGGGTCTTTTTCCAAACAAGGAGGTTTTTTCTTATAAATCAGCTGTATTTTATCTAAAGGTTCATTGCGATCTAAATATACGACTCTATATTCATAATTAATTTTGTGAAACGGTGAAATGCATAGCATGCTTTTTGTCTTAAAAATATCTAAAGCTGCTTTCTCTAAATCTCTAGCTTTCTCAACATGAAATACTTGATTGCCCCCTGTCCCGTCATTGGGTTTCACTACAACATTTTTTCCCCACTCATCAAACAAAGTGAACATTCCTTTAAAAACCCCTTCCTCAGGACACCAATCATTAGTCTTTGGAGAAAGGAATAGTTCATGTTTTAAAACAGGAATTTTTTCTCTTTCTAACAAAGAAGACATAGCCTGCTTATCCTCACAGAGCTTTCCAGAAACACCAGAATTTAAAGGGAACAAATACCCAAAAATACGATGAATATTTTGTGGGTTTTTAATAGGAGACAGCTCAATAATCCAGTCTTGGCTAAATGACTGCATTTTCAAAAATTTTTCCTTAGAAATTTTTTTTAATAATTCAACCAAAAACCTTTCTTGAGGCTTCTTCTCTTTAGGTGTCTGTTGCTGCTTTGTTCCAAAGATGTTGGACTGCAAAATATTTAAAGTCCCTATGGCGTTTGGCTCAGATGCTGAGTATGATAGCTCTCCTGTTTGCTGTGTGCTAATCAGTTGAAGCCTTTGTCCTGATGTAATTGCAGCTGTCATTCTAGATTTTCCTTTAAGTAGTTTGTGATTTTTAAATTCTAATAAAAAATTGTCACACTATATTAATCAGACGTGAGACATGTGATCAATACGTATAAAATACCTATAGCTAAAATATTTCATTTGCGTATATGAACAATCATTGGGAGGGACTAACCCTTTTTCTAAAAGTTCCTGGAGTTCCACTGACGAATAACGCGAATGAAAGGCTTCTCAAAAGATCCGTTTTGAATCGGAAAAATGCCTATTTTTACCGCACAGAATCCGGAGCAAAATCGGAGATATATTGATGAGCACCATTGAGACGTGCGTCCTCAATAAGGTTATGTAGTGTTCCCCTATTTTTTTGGACAGGTTTTTTTCTTAAATTACTTGCCCCATCAGCATATCTGTCATTTTCACCGGTCCCTGCTTGTATTCCGTACTCTAAAATCGAGACATAGCGCGGCCTAAAAACGAGAGTTCGCTCAGTCCAATAAAATGTTATAGGCAAGACTTAATCTGACAGACGGCTCTGGTGCAAAATTTTTCTCTATCCCAAAAAGCCTTTCTAGGATCAGCGGGCTTGTTCGTGCATCCCTTTTAAGCAGGACTTTCGCAATTTAAAATTTATGTTATGCTGATTACCTACTAATTGATTGCACAAAAGGTAAAAGATGTAATGCGGGTAACGACTCAAACATATGGGCGATTAAGCAACACTTTTTCTGTAAAATCTGAGATCTAGATTCTCAACGCATTATTGTTTAGTTTTTTGCAGGTACAGCCAACAGCCAACCCTTTCAATTATCTTCTTCGGGATGGTAGTAGCTGGATGTTTTGTTATGCCTGGTTCTCCTCCATTAACATGTAGCGTTTTCCTGACACCCAGTCTTCATGGATTTCCATTGCAACGGCTCCAATCAGTCTTTCACAAGACTCGATGCTAGGAAAGAGCCTTGCGACCCTTGTCCGTCTTTTAAGCTCTTGGTTTAATCGCTCAGCTGGATTATTCGTTCTGATTTTTTTCCAGTGATCTCTCGGATAGTAAGCGTCAACGGAAGCCATCTTGACATAAGGTCAGGGGGTAGAATCTGATTCTTGGGCTTTGGCCCACTGATCAGGAAGAAGCTCTACGAGCTTCTGGGATTAAGTAGATCAACCTTATACTACGTTGAGAACATTCCTGGAAAAGAAGACTTAGAGTTAATGAAAGCAATTGATAAAGAATACCTTAGAAACCCATTTTATGGAAGACGTAGGATGACATTAGAAATGCGCGACCAAGGCTTTTTTTTTGGAGAAAAAAGAGTGAGAACTGCCATGAAAAGAATGGGATTGGAAGCGATTTATCCAAAGCCTAATTTGAGCAAGCCACATCAATACCATAAGAAATATCCATATTTGATGAGGTCTGTAAAGGTAGATCGTTCTGACCAAGCGTGGGCTGCAGATATCACGTATATTCCGCTTCAAGGTGGATTTGCATATTTATTTGCAATTATTGATTGGTACAGCCGATTTGTCCTTGAATGGGAACTCTCAAATCTCCTTGATACAGATTTTTGCATAGAGGCTTTGGAAAGAAGTTTGAAAAAAAGCTGCCCAGAAATTTTCAATACAGATCAGGGAGTGCAGTTCACAAGCTTATGCTTTACTAAGAGATTAGAAAAAGAGGGTGTGAAAATCAGCATGGACGGGAAAGGGAGAGCTCTTGATAATGTTTTCATAGAGCGTCTTTGGAGAAGTGTGAAGTATGAGGATATTTATCCTAAAGGATATGAAAGCCTTAAAGAACTAAAAAAGGGACTAGAGGTGTATTTTGAGTTTTATAATGGACAGCGCCGTCACCAGAGTTTGGGATATCAAACGCCGTCAGAGATATATTATGGAGCAGGCCTTGAGGCCTAAAGAAAGACTAAATACTGAATTTAACATCAGGGAAAACTAGCTTAACTTTTGCGAATTTTGGTCTTGACGTCTGGGACCACCATAAGGAGGAGAAATTTCATTTAATTGATCATCGCTTGAAGGGATAAACTTCATAAGTTCTTGATGAATAGTGGACTGAGTTGTTGTTACGCTAGATGTTGAGGGTTGCATTTGAGAAGCCATATAATACCTTTGTTTTTCTAATATAATAAATATATGACTTTTCTTGATAAGATGTATCCTATGAGATACAATAGGGTTATGGAAATAGAGATTGAAATCTATGAAACGCGCTCAGGAAAACGCCCTTTTATAGATTGGATTGATGGGCTAAATGAGATTCATTCTCGTGCAAAAATCTTTACGCGGTTGGATCGTCTTAAAATGGGAAATTTTGGTGATTGTAAATCGATAGGAAATCGAATTTATGAGCTTCGCATTCATTATGGTCCTGGGATAAGGATTTATTATTCTAAAATAGGAATGAAGGTGGTTTTGCTTCTATGTGGAGGAGATAAAAGCTCTCAAAAGAGAGACATCAAAAATGCCCAAGCGTTTCTTGAAGATTATAAGGATCGAGAGGATTAAATAAAATATGGCAAAAAGTAAGAAATACCAAGATTGGCTTATTGAGAAGCTCAGAGATCATGATGAGGCTGTTGCTTATTTAAATGCAGCTTTAGAGGAAAGTCTTAAAGGGGATGAAGAATCTCAGCACCTTTTTCTTTTAGCTGTTAGAAATGTTGCAGAAGCTCAAGGAGGGGTGTCAGAGCTTGCGAAAAAAGCACATCTTGGAAGAGAGAGTCTTTATAAAACTCTCTCAGAAAAAGGAAATCCTAAGTGGCACACACTTGTCTCATTGATCATCGCACTTGGCCTTAATCTAAGATTGAGCTAGTGGCTCGTCTTTGCTTTCGTTTTCTTTTTTATAAAGATCTAAGATTGCTTCGCACGCAATCATTGATCGATCGGTTTTCCGGTCTTCAACATAACGTTTAGCGTAAAGCTCAGCAAAAGCCTGCTCAGCCTCTTCAGTGAGATAAATTGTTGCTTTGATTTTCTTAGTTGACTTAGCTTTTTCTTTATCTTGACTTTTCTCTTCCGTATGTTCTTTTTCTACTTTAACGGCTTGGCTCATAACCCATCCTTGTGGTTTTTACTTTTTAACCTCATAATATATAAGATGCTTATAAATATTTTGTCAACTCACTCCTCAAACGCTAAAAGATGGCAGACTACCAAACAAATAAGACGTCAGGGTTTTTCGGGACTTTCTTGATTTTTTGGAAGGTTCCAAGTAATGTATATAATTGTCATTATATACATTAGTTAGAGAATTCGAAAAGGTAGGGAGGTCAAATGTCTTTGATGGTGAACGGTGAGGGGAGTTTAGAGTGTTTTAGGCAATTAGACGTTTTAAGCTATGAAGAGGCAAAAAGTCAAAAAGCGAATTGGATTTGGAAACAACTGAGTCGGATTACGGTTCAAGAGGCCGTAGAGGTTTGGTTGCTGACTTTAAGCAAGACGACAAAGAAAAATTATCGAGCAGGCGTCAATCGGATGGTGGAGATGGAGATTTTGGATCCCTTGATGACATTGCAGGCTTTTACCCTTGTCAATCATGAAGTAAAGATCGATCAGATTAAGGGATTTTCTGAGTGGGCGGAATGTACACGTCAAGCAAGAGCTGCGTGTTACATTGCGTTTACGGGGTTTTTATATCGGAGAACAAAGGGGATCATCCCCAAAGCCCTTGCAAGCCAAGAAGGGCATGGAAAAACCTTTTTCAAGGTGTATGACAAGGTGAAAACAGCCGCGATGAGCCAGGCCCAATGGTCGGCGTTTTTAGAGGAGCTGGAGAACATTAGTTTTAGGGAGTGTTTGATCGCTAAAGTGATGCTCCAAGGGGGAAAGAGGGTGCGAGAAGTTCTGGATCTGGAGATTGATCAAATCCGTTGGGATCGAAGAAAGATTTCCTTTATGCAGTCTAAGATGAAAGGGATGAAAAAGGTGACGGTGATTACCTATCCCAAGACGGTGATGGAGCGATTGAGGGAGTACGTTGGAGAGAGGAAGGGAAGGGTTTTTGTCACCCGCACAGGAAAACCGGTTCACCTCAACAGGGTATCGGAAACTTTTGCGAAGGCGGGAAGAAAGGCGGGGACCCCCTTTAAGGTGACCCCTCATGTATTGAGGACATCCACGGTGACCTATTTGAAGCAGCAAGGATTCCAGGATAGCGACATCATGAAGGTGACAGGGCATGCTAGTGCCTCGATGGTGGCTTCCTACGACAAAACCTTCCAAGAGATCAATGCGACCGAAAAGGTGCAGCTCGTGAGTTAAAAAAAACATTTGACTTTCTATAATATAGATTTAATAAAGTAATTTTTAATTTAAATTATTTATTCATATTTAATTTATCTATTTTTTTGTGTTATTGTATTCCCAACATAAAAATTTCCATTTTGGAACGCCAAAAGGGAGCAAGGTATTTAGTCCGCCTTCTCCTCATTTTCATAGGATTAAATACACCCTAATTTAGGAGATTAAAATGGAAGCAACGTCAGTTCAACAACAACTACCTCCACCACTTTTGCCAAATAATGGCCCCTCAGCGGCCGGATCTTTAAGGGAAATTTGTCAAGAACCCGAAGATTTTTTAAAAGTGATTTCAACGATTAGCGAAGGCGTGAATTCCGAAAGTGTTTTTAAGCTACCTGCTAGTGAAACTCGACCTCATGATTTTTACATTGCTAAAAGAAAATTTTTTATTATTCAAGGGGAAATTAGTCGTGGAGTCCAAAGTGCTGCCTTTCGTGCTCTTGGCATTTCCCTTGATGATTGCTCAGAAGAACATTTGGTAATTAAGTACTCAAAAATGTCTTTTCGTCGTGAGGTTGAGTGTCTTAG
>NZ_OY735134.1 GCF_963457595.1 Candidatus Neptunochlamydia sp. REUL1 | reverse complement strand
AAGCGAAGGAAAAAAGAAACGCCTGAGAGAGGAGAAAGAGAAGTATCAGTATTAGCTCCCGAAACACCTAAGACAGAATTAGATTTCGAACCACCTAAGATAGAAGGAGATGATTTTTAACCATAACTACCATTTAATACTTGTCTTGGGCAATCCGTCCATTCCGAAGCAAAGGGGATTTCCTTGGAATGAAGGCGTCCTTCCCAACCTGGAGGGATAAAGTTAAACCCCATGTCGTTTGCAATGATCTCGAGTTTTTGCATATCTAAAAGCCAGGGGAAAGAGTAGAGATTAGGCTGCAGCCCGATATTTCCACTGATGTTGAGTTTGGTAATGTTGAGTTCTTGTAGTTGGATAGGAAGCCAATTGATCTTGTTTCCACTAATATCTAATGTAACCGCAGATTGACACTCTATCAAAATTTGAGGAGGAAGACGATGAAGATCAAGATTGCTGAAATCTAGATGTGTGATTTTTGCAAATCCATTTGGATACCTCGCTCTGATTTTTTCAGCATCTTTTTCATAGGATTTGATCAAGCTTACTGCGTTTTTTGGAAGAGCATTACGTTCAACAAGTGGGAGCTCTTGAGAAAAGTGGATTGGAGAAATCCCGCCTAAGTGGTCAGACTGAAAACAAATATAGCTTTGATCAACTCGAGTGCGATATGCTACAACTTCCATCTAATTTTCCTTAATTTGTTTATGTAAGAACCAACTATAGTTAATTAAAATATTAAAGTCACACGGATTTTTCATTTATGAGATTATTTGTAAATAGCAAGACTTAATCTGACACTTATGGTAAATTGAACAGGCTTTGTTGCATAATTCATTGAAAGTCTTTTTGGCCCTCCCACTTCTGTGGGTCAGTTTATCACTTTATAACTATCTGGCATACCCAGTTCGGTCATACAGTTCAGAGCTTGGAGCTTTATCATAGATTCGGTAAATTGATTTGCCCAGGTTCTTGAGCGAAGTTTGTCTCCCACAATCGTCTTGAATCGGAACATAAAAGTCTCGACCAAAGACCTTTTATGATATCCCACCTTCTCCTTCCAAAGCTTTCTCCCATCTTCTCCACCTCGCCTGATTTCCTCTATAGCTGTATTTCTTTGAGCCAAGCATGGAGCGGGATCTTTCTTGTGAAGGCGGGCATTGTTTGGTGGTGGAATGACCGGCCTTCCCCCTCGATCATCTACGGCCATCCGACAATCTATTGTGTCATAGGCCCCGTCACCGTAAACATCTCCCAACGAGAAGTCGTCTAGGCAATCCATCATCTCAACCATAGCTGCGTCATCAGTTACATTATTTGAGCTCAGAGCTCCAATAACAATCTCATTCGAATCAACACACATGCCCACATGAAGTTTTCTCCATGTTCTCCTTTTAGAGTATCCATGCTTGCGGGTTTTCCATTCACCCTCACCAAAAACTTTCAATCCGGTAGAATCGAAAATCACATTCAAGCTTTCCCCTGGCTTAAGAGGCCTTTTTAAAGGGATTTTCAGATGTCTGGCTCTCCGAGAGAAGACTGAGTAATGGGGGCAGTTAAGGTTGAGACCTAAGATCGCAATAAGTGACTCGATAAAGCCCTGAAGTTGACGAAGCTTACAATGAAAAACTGCGCGTATCATCAAGGCACATAGGATGGCGTCATCAGAATAGAATTTTGGCCGACCTCGACTGCCTAAATTTTCGTTGGAATACCACTTCTCTATAACTTCGGGACTAAACCAAAAAGTGATGCTCCCCCTATTTTTCAATGAAGTGTTATACTGCTTCCAGTTGCGGATTCGATAGAGATCTCTCTTTTTGGATGGGTTTGAATCTTTCTTATTCGTCATTTTGAGCCTATGGTTTTTCGTTTTCATAAACAAAAAAATTTTATAGACTCACTGACCTTAAGGCAAGAATCACATTTTCTGCAGCTATTTATGCAACAAAGCCCCTTTTCACTGGATCTTGTGGTAGTAAAGTTTTCAAAATATCCCACTGTTTCTCGCATATTATTTGATTTATAAGTTCCTCCTTGTTAAAAGGATGGAGTATATCAAATCAGATACTTATTAGTGGGATAATCTCATTATGATATCAAAACAACACCAAAACAGTGTTATTCTGGCGCCAATTTATCCGATATTAATTGTAAAATCCATGTGTTCCTAGAAACAGATCCGGGAAGAATTTTGGTTCTGTTGCAAAAAATAGGTAATGGCAAAATATTTGCTTGGGATGGATAATTTGTTCTTTAGATCGAGAGTACAGGAGCAAAGATGGACCAAAATAATCCTTTCAAATGGCGTCATTATGAATCATGCATCATATTACTCTGCGTAAGATGGTATTGTCGCTATTGCCTCAGCTATAGAAATTTGGAAGAGATGATGAATGAGTCCGCTGGTCCAATCAGAGAAAAACTCAAGAATTATATCAGATTAAATTTTCGGAAAATCAGAAAGGTGGTGTAGGAGCTTCCAACAAAACCAATAAAGACACGGGCTTTCAAGAGAAGAAAAACAGCTTTTGAAAGAACTTTAGATGTTCTTGGTTTAGAGTTGAAAAATCTTTCTACGATGTAGTGCTTGATAAGTACGGAAAACCAATATGCTCCAGCAAGTGAGGTTAGAAAAAAAGCCCCAAGTCCCAAAAAATTGCAGCTTTTTTCATTCCAAGCCCAGTAGGCGAAGCAGAATAAAAACAGGAAAGCTGTCAGCACAAAAGCAGTTCTATAGGGGGATGAATAATGGAACACGACCTGTTCTTCTTTTTTGGAAGGCCAACTGAGGGTCCCAAAGTTTTTATAGATGGGGCCCCCTGAAGAGAAAAAGCGCTTTGGAACGGAAAATCTTTTCCCATTTACGTCTTCTAACAGCACTGAGAATAGGTTTACCTTGATAATTGTTAGCTCCTCTTCGGGCTCTGAGGGCTTCCCTTTAACGCCCAAGCTGAATTTCTCAACGTTCTTAATCTCGTTCCATATTAATCTCCTTGTAGGAAAATAGAGGCATCCCAACAGCTCACCGGAGAGAAAGAGTATCGGTCCAAGAATACACCAAAAAAAGCTAAATCCCATCCACAAAAAATAACAAAGATGTGCCAATGAGCAAGCCAGAGAAAATATCTTAAGCTTTGGCTGACTGTCTGCATCGATGAGGATCAGAAACCATTCCCTTCTAGAAAGATTTTTAATGTCCATGTTCACACCCCTTTGTTGGGTAATATAACTCAGATTTAAGATTTTGGCTAGTTTCTCAGGAGAACATGCTTGTAATTCCTCGCGTTTTCCACTCCTCCTGAAATCGGATAGCATCAATCTAAAGTTGATTGGACACTCAGTTGATATCCTCATTAATCTTAAGTATTTCTCTATTCCAGCATCTTGATGCTTCAAAACGTTCTAGCTTGAGGTTGACCTGTGATGCAAGTTTTGCAAGAAGGATCTTGGTTTCTCTTCTTTTCATCTTGGAATAAGCCCTTTCCAGCCTTTTGAGGAAAAGAAGATTTTTCTCGCCTTGGTAATTTGTGAAAGCCCGAACAATCATCTCTTCCGAGATCAAGGGTGTAGGACTTGCGAATTTGAGAATCTTCGGATCAAATTTCAGAAGTGCTGGAACGCCATTAGTCTTTTTCTGATGCGTAGATATATTTGTGTATAAGAAGGTTATTTCCTTTCTCTCAGAGAAAACCTCTTGCATTTCCTTATCCACAAGGCAAAAAAGAGGGGTTTGTAAAATCTCCTTGAGAGTCGCTTCAGCCTGATCATCAAGAAGAGAATATAAAAAATCCAAAGGAATCGTGTTTTCTGAGATGATCAGAGCGGAAAACCAGAGGAAATTTTTGGAGTTTTGAGACAAAGAATCAGAAAATTGATGATATATTTCTTGATTTTTTAACTCAGCTTGTTTTTTCAAAGATTTGTTAATCATTATGTTAGCTTCAATTTCTTTAAAAGCTGCAGTTCCTGAAAAAAGCAGCGCACATATGAGCGGCACGCTAAAGACAATTAGAACTTTTTTAGGAGGGCTCATTAGAAGAACTAGGAATATAAAGGTGGACAGCCAAAGGGTTAATTTAGAAAAAAAGTCATTATCTTTCCCTACGCAATACTCTAAAAAACTTTCCGAAAACAAGTAATAAAAGCACCAAACTGTTCCCAAGGCGAACAGAACGAGGAAAGCCAAAAGAAAAAATATGGTTCGTTTTTTGGGTTTCTGATAAATTTGAGCTAGCTGAGTCATAACAACCTCCGGTTTAGGTTAGACTGATTTGGTTAGCTCTCAAAGTGATCTGATACATCATTTTGAGAGCGTTTTTTCTTATCCCCCTTTTGAAACGATTTTATATCTTTCAAATATTTATGTCTCGAGTCTTATCCTATTTTTTAAATTTTGTTCATGGTTGCTCTTTAAGAATTGATCTCCCTAGGGAATGGATCCTAAAGGGAGGGTTTAAAACAATCTTCCCCTCAGTAATCAATGACGTCAAGATGGTCTGTTTTGACGCTTACGATGAAAAAGCAAAAGAGCGACGCTATAGAGCAAGTCATCGGAAGTTAAAGATGACAGGTGCAATAGTTTCCACAATTGAGGAAAAGTTGAAGATGCAGTGGAGCCCTGAGCAAATATCGGGCTGGCTTAAGAAGGAAGGATATACGAAATGTGTCAGCCATGAGACTGTTTATAAGTACATCTGGGCCAATAAGCGGATAGGAGGATCATTGTATAAAGAGCTTAGACACAAAGGTAAAAAATACAACAAGCGAAGTAAAGGAACATCTGGCCGAGGGTGCATTCCCGGAAGAATAGACATTGATGAAAGACCAGATATTGTAGAAGAGAAAGTCCGACTTGGTGACTGGGAACTTGATACGATTATAGGCTCTGGACAAAGCGGGGCGATAGTCTCCATGATTGACAGAGCTTCTAAACTGACAAAACTTGCAAAGGTATCCCAGAAAACTGCAAAAGAGGTGAAGGATGCGCTAGTTCAAAAACTGAGCCCCCTTCAAAACTTTGTTTTAACGTTAACAGCGGATAATGGGAAGGAGTTTGCTAATCACAAAGAGGTGAGCCGTTGCCTTGAGACAAGTTTTTATTTTGCAAAGCCTTATCATTCTTGGGAAAGGGGGCTTAATGAACATACAAATGGCCTAGTTCGACAGTATCTTCCTAAAGGCAAGAGATTTGATGATGTTTCAACACAGAGTCTTATGGAGGTTGAGTTATTGCTTAACAATAGACCAAGAAAAGTGTTAAACTTCTCGACACCATTAGGGGACTGTTTAGAACTGAGAGATTTTAGGGGGTTCAGGATGTAAGCATGTTGGATTCAGGAAAATATTCGCTCTTGGGTGCTTTTTGATCAATTTTATGCCTTGTTAGTGTTGAGAACTGAAAAATTCAGTCCGTTTTGACACACCTCTTCCTAGGAGAGACACAAATTTGGGGGATCTAGAACCGCGAGCCTCTTCAGGTTGTAGCAAATGGCCTGCATAAAACCCACAAACTGATTTTTCGCAATTCCTCGGTACCGAACCCGTTTTTCTCTCTGCGAAAAGACCCTCTCATGAGGAGCTCTTACAAAGCTGTACCATCGATCCTGATCTTTGTTTTTACCTTTCATGTTATTCTTTTTTATAGCACTTAGATGTACCCCCTTTGTCTTCGCTACTCTAGGTGCAGGATTGATACAATACCCTTTATCCGCATAGCTAGCCCCATGAGATGGACACACGTGCTTGAAACCTGCAGCGTCTGTGATATTCGCTGGAGTAATCGCAACCTTGTTAATCAACCCTGTTTGCATATCCACACTGGTATGCTGCTTATAACCGTACCAGTATTTATTCTT
Organism: Candidatus Neptunochlamydia sp. REUL1; assembly: GCF_963457595.1. Classification (GTDB taxonomy): domain Bacteria; phylum Chlamydiota; class Chlamydiia; order Chlamydiales; family Simkaniaceae; genus Neptunichlamydia. The sequence continues at coordinate 19,504 of NZ_OY735134.1, read as the reverse complement.
CCCTTTACAACCAATCTTTGCCTGGACGTCTGCAGAAAATTGAGAGATGTTTTCGTTGTTTAGCTTCTCATATTTTTCTTCAATCGCTTTATCTCTTTCTTCCCATAAGTTTGCCTTAGCGATTAAATGAGTTGCGTCAACAAAAGTAAAAACTTCACTCATAAGTCCTTGTGCTTTTAACTGATCTCTTAGGTCAGCAAAAATCTTGGACAAGGTATTGGTCCCTATCTTTTTTCTAAGTTGGCAAAAGACTGTGTGATCTGGGGTCTTATCCCTGAGATTAAACCCACAAAACCATCGAGCTGCAGTATTTTCTTGGATAAAGCGTTCCAATTCTCTATCGCTGCAGTTCTCCATAAACTGCAGCAATAAACACTTGAATAATCGAAGCAATCCGTGCCCCTTATGGGGATTTTTCTTCTCCAGTTTTTGGAGTCTTTTCTCCACAGAATTGAATGACCAAATCTTGGAAAACTTGCGGTAGTTATGGCTTTCTGGAACTAAATCTTCTAGACAGATCATTTCAACTTGTTGCATAGGAATCCTCCGTTGTTGAGGAATAGTTTAAATGATTTCAGAAAATGATCCCAGTTCTCAACAGTCCCCTTAGAGGTTTTTAGCCAGCTCAGTAGAGGGGTGGCAAATGTCGCACTTCAGAGTTGAATCGGCGCTGGCTAGAATTGACAGTTACATTGCGTGTGAAGTCATCTTAGATTAAGATTGAGAGCAATGATCAAAGAACTGAAAAAAATTAAAGATGAAAAACAATAGATCGAAACATTCTAATTCTACTGAAGATTTAAGAAAACTAATAAAAAAAACTTTTTCAATTAATAAACGAGAACTGAAAAATATTGAAGCATTTTCTCTTGGTCAATCTATTCTGATTTTTTATCATATACACCCAGACCTATTTCTCTCAGAAATATTGGATCGGTATCTTATTGAGAAGGCATTAAACATGCACGAAAAACAAAAAATCGACAAAACGTGGCTGAAAAAAGCTTTTTCTTTAAACCATGATAATTACCCAAAAATTTCTCCTGTTTACAAAAAATTACACGAACACCTTCCCTTTGATCAACTAGAACAGTTTATTCAATTTCTTGACGATCAAAACATATCTGAAAGAATTGCAGAACGTTGGGAAGAAAAATCGCCTTATCATAATGAACTTTTTCGTTTTTATACAAATACCCTTGATATAGATTATGTTTGTGATACAGATGAATTCTATGAATGGAGAAAAGTCGGTGACATATGGATTAGTCTTTCAAACACAAGCCATATCTATAGAAATACATTTGCCAGCCTTTTAAGATCAATAGACATAGAACCTCCTAAATTTTTTCATATCCGTAACTGTTCAAAAAAAATAAAAAAACTACAATCTGATAATATTGATGAATTTTTTTGTAAACCATCAGATTCTGGTTTTTGCAAAAAAATATTAAAAGGCTTGCGGAAAGCGCTTAATATAATTTGGAAGAGTTTATTAGAATTTCTTAATGCTATTAAGCCGGATATTAACATATAGCTAAATAATTCTTAGTGCAGAACAAATAAACTACGCAGAACTAAAATTTTAAATCAAGCACGCTCCAAGAAAGGACACGATGCACAAAGTAGAGAAAATCATAGAGTTTGCTCCTATTTGAGAAATTTCGGGGAGAGTCACAAAAAATGAAGCTCAGATTTGCGTTGTTTTGCGTTGTTTAAGTGTTTGGTTTGTATTGGGGTTTGTTTGTCGGGAAAACGGCTTAAAACGCGATTAAGTGCAACCTGGCGTGTTCAGTTTTTTTAGTTGTAATCTGGGGTGATTTAATATGTCTTTAGTTCGGATTATCAAAACAAACCTAAATCAGAACCTTCCGATCCTGAAAAAAGATCTGGCAGTTCAGGAGGGATAGATTTCTCGTACAATTTCTCCGGAAGCAGTATAGAGGGAGGCTTTCCAGGCATCGATGTTGCGGGATTTAGAGCTAAAATTAACGCCGATTACAAGGGTGTCCTTATCATTTTGAGCAAACCGTTGTCTGTAGCGTTGGGTTTCAGCTTGGGCTAAGGCGATTTCGGGAGTTTTGTCCAGTTTTAGTTCAAAGATGCAGAGGGCTTTAGGAAGCTCTGTCATGAGATCAATACGACCAATATTAGTCGCGATCTCAGACATTGTTTTGATTCCTGATGTCTCTAGAAACGTGAAAAAGACTGCCTGATAAAATCCTTCTTTAGCATGCTGAAAGGTATGATAGGGCATCTTAGCAAAATGGATATTCATTTTTTCAAAGAAAGCCTTTAGATCGAATTTTTGGAGGTCTTCTCTGATAGCTTGGGAGGCTCGAGTGACTTCTAATGGGTTAACTTCTGTAAACTCTTGCAAAAGAGAATTAAAAAAGGCTTCTTTGACCTCACGATTAGGAAAATCAAGGTCATAGGAGTTTTCTTCAGAGTTATGTCCTCGGATAGTTAGGTAGCCTGTTTGATACATTAAGGCCGAGAGATTAATGCGATCCACTCTACTGATGTCGGAAAGAGTGCTTTCTGTCTCAGAAATATTGCTAAGAGGGATGACAGATTGGGGATGTTTTTTGACCTCATTGAGAAGAAAAGAAGGTGTTCCAGTCCTGTACCAGTAACTTTTTGCTTTCATGGCATCTAAAAATAGAAGCGTTGAATAGGGGTTATAGACAGAGAGCTCTTTTTCCGAAAAACGGTAGCCGTTATACCAAGTGCGGATCTCTTCAAAAACTTCTTCTTTTGTATCGCTTCTTTTCTGGGCAATGGTTTCGACATGCTCATTGAAAGAACCCTTAAGCTCTTTTTCGGTATATCCCATCATCCCTGCATATCGAGGGTCCATGGTAATGTCGGTTAGATTATTAGGTCCGGAAAAAAGAGACACCTGAGAGAATTTGCTAACGCCGGTCACGAAGGTGAACTTTAAGTATCTATCGAGACTTTTTAAAGTTCCAAAGAAGGCCTTTAGAAGGTCACGGTTTTGCTCGGCGATCTCTGGTTTCTTAAGGTTATCGATGATGGGGCTGTCGTATTCATCGACCAATACAACCACTCGGTTCTTTTCTGCTAATGTAGTAATAAGAGATTCTAACCCCTCTTGTACTGTAGGAGACTCAATAGAAATTCCCATTAGTGAGGACATTGTTTGAAGCTTTCTCTTCAAAACATTTTCAAACTCAATGGGATCTCGACTTTCTGTTCGCGCTAGATCAAAGTGCAGAACCGGATGCTCTTGCCACTCATAATCGCTGTCATAGATTTGGCATTCCTTAAAAAGCTCTTTGTTGCCTTTAAAAATCTCTTCCAATGTATTGAGGAAAAGGGATTTTCCAAATCTCCTAGGGCGCGACATGAAATAATGTGGAGCGCCTTCATCTATTAGTCGCTTGACAAATCCTGTCTTATCAACATAGATATATTCATCTTTTTTGAGGATCTTTTCAATACTCTGAATGCCTATGGGTAGCTTTTTCATCTTTCTCACGTTTGTTATCCCTAGTATACTTTTTATGAGATATCCTCGCCACCCTCTTCTAAAGTGATGCCCCCTGCATCCTGCTGAGAATCCTCTCAACCAATTAAAACCTTATGAATCGATAGGGCATGTCCTCAGAGGCTCTGCTGAGCACCTCGGCATGTCAGGGCGCTTCGCTTTCTATTGATGAGAGAGTTGTTTATTTTACTTTTGTTTCTAAATAGGTTTGATTCATTTAAAAAAGCATAAAAATATTATTAATGTAATTAAGAAAATATTAAATTTATCTATGGAAAAATACAAAGTTATGTTAACATTATGAATAAGAAAGGGGAACAAAAACGCCCCCCAAGTAAGCGCCAACTTACGAAGGAGGCTAACCAAGACACAACGAACTAATATAGGAGTTCATCATGAATCAGCTAGTACAAGATTACAACAATTCACAAATTTCTAACAACGACCTAGAAAACGATTGTCCAAGCGTTTGGATCGGTTGCCTATCGGCTTACAACGAAGGGATATTGCACGGGGAATGGGTAGATGTTCCAGAGACTTTAGAAGACCTCATTCAAGTAAAAAATGAAATTCTAAAAACTTCTCCGGGCGAGAACCCTGAAGAGTGGGAGATTTTTGATGCTGAAGGTTTTGCCCCTTTTGATACACAATACCTCGATCTTGAAACAGCAGTTGTAAAAGCAAAGTTTCTGAAACGCATTGAAACAGAGTTTGAAAACAGGACGACTGAAAAAGATGCCTTTTGGATCTGGATAGAAGAGAACTATTGCGGGGCTAACGACATCCAAAACGAGGAAGAGCTTGACCAAGCACTAGAAAAATTTCAAGATGCTTTTCAAGGCGTTTACCAGAGCGAGGAAATGTTTGCAGAAACGTATTTTGAGGATTGTTATAATGAAGAAGAAAAAGGGGGTCTCTTCGCAAAATTTGATTGCTATATTGACTGGTCTCGCGTTTGGAAATATGAATTTTGTTGCAATGCTTGTTACGATTCCGCTTCAAACCCAAATGGCGCCGGGGTCTTTATTTTCTGCAACCAATAAAATCTAACAAAACGCCCCCAGCAATGGGGGCTTACAAAAAATCCAAGAGGAAGACTGTGAGGATAAAGCTTAAAACATGAAACACCTATTCCCAGAAATCTAGCTGCAAACACTCCCTTTTAGGAAGCGTTAAGACCTCTTTAGAGAGCTCATGCTTGATTGTTTCTTCAATTTGACCCCATACCCCAGCCTCCTTAAAAACAATCGAAGGGACGAGCCTCGGTTTGATCCCAGCCTTCTTGTTGGAGTGGATGCGGAAGGGAGGCTTTAAAAAGATCTTCCCTTCATGATCAATCCGATAGGTGATATTTTTGACATCCATTTCAATCGGCCCTAAAAGCAGATGCACCTCACACGTCCCCTTAGAAAGGTACTTTTCGCTATCAGCTTTTCGTCTAAATTCCTCCGGATAAAACTTGTTCACAACCACTTGTGTTTCCATCATAAGGCTCCCATCAGACCTTTCTTCAAGCTAAAACGATACCCTAGTCCTAAAACTAAAGTATGAAGCAGTGCATTCAATAGAGAAACCGGCACCCCAAAAACAGACCAGGCTATATCAGAACATTTTGAGGTTTTTAGCATCCTTGAAAACTCCTGCGTCGTATCAAAGCCCTTCTTTGATGTGCAAAAATCTGGCAAAGCTCCTACCTGCATTAAAAAATGTCCCATCCCAAGGACAATCCCCAAAGCCAAACACACCTGCGTTACCTTAAAAAACCCTTGCTTGTAAGAGCTCAAGAGCCCAAATCCCGCATTCACAATCAAAAGAGCAAAGGGAATCCTCTGAAGCTTGCACATCACACAAGGTTTTAAATGGAAAACATGTACCGCTGATATGGAACAAGCTAGAGCAAACGACCCAATAGCAATCATCGCTAAAAACCATCTGTTCAAAAAGATGCGCTTGGAAGTTTCCATCTAAACAAACACCAACTGATCGCCCTCAACTGCCCAAAGGCAAAGCTCCAGTTGATCAAAGTGAGGGTTTTCCAAAGACCTTTTCAAAAACGCTAGCATCTCGTTATCAGAAGCCATATTCACTCCTCCTCTCCATTTTTAGACGATTGACTCCCTAAATCTTGCACCTGATGGTCAACCCCCTTAAGAAGCTTTTCTAACTGCGCTTTTTTAGCAAACCCTTGCCACTCCTTCCTAAAACGGTTCCATCGCAGTCCCGCCTGCCTAATCTCCGTCTTAATCTTCTTTTCCGGTTCCTCAGCAAACGTCACAATCAAAGGCTCCCCATTTCTCTTTTTATCCCTATCAAGAGCCTCAGCACCTTTTTTGGTCCACCGTTTAAGCGTCCCCTCCTCTTGTTCCTTCTCCTTGATTTCAAGAAAAGCCCCCAAAAGAGTATTCGTGTTCAAATGATCAATTCCGGCTTTCGAAGCAACCCCACCGACTTCAATCAGAAGCCTCGTGCGGTTTTTACGCTCTTTAAGCTTCAGAAGCCTTTCCTGATGCTCAATACGAGACTTTTTCAGCTTAAGGGCTTCCTTCTTTTTTTCAAGCTCGTTCATTTTCACAATCTCCAATGTTTGTATACCCAACCTTATTTCTCCCTTCAATAGAAAGCGAAGCGCCCTGACATGCCGAGGAGATCAGCAGATCCTCCGAGGACATGCCGTTTTCTTTTTCAAAGTTTCCCACTTTCAAGAGCTCTCTTAGTTCACTATCCGTTAAAGATCTGCTATACCGTCTTTTTCTTTGAAGCAACTCTATTACTTCTCTTCTTGAGGCATGAAAACGTTGTTCCATATAACAACTTCCTATTTTCTATCCATCGTAACCAAAGTGTCCTTTAACAAAAAGGACTTTTACCTTGCGGATGTATTTTTAAGTTTACCTAAATTAGAGTTAAAGCGTTATGGCTATTAATCGCTAGATTAGAGACATACGCAATATGCACCATACTGGTGCTTGCTTTCCTTAAAACTTGCAGAAAAACAAAAAGTCTGTTTTGATAATGTTAGATAAAGATCTAAGAATAAGAAAAGATAAAATGGCAATAGGACAAGCAAGGAACGAATTTGTACAACGCTCTAAAGGGCAGAATATCTGTCATAAAGCTGCCTATATTGATCGCTCTCGATTAGAATTTGAAGGTACGAAGTTTCAGCATAGAAAGCTTTATGACTATTCCAGTAGAGAAGCGCCTCTAGCAAAAAAGATCATGCTTCCTGAGGGCGCAGATGAAAAGTTTTTAAAACCTGAAATACTTTGGAATGCTGCCGAAAAGATAGAGCCACAACATAACTCGCAAGTAGGGATGGAACTCGTTATCGCCCTCCCAGATGACAAGGTGATCACTGAAGAAGATCGTATTGTTTTAACACAAAGATTCTCCCAGCAGTTTGTGGATAAAGGGCTAGCAGTTCATTATGCTATTCACAGCCCTGATGATAAAGAAGATCATAATTGGCATGCTCATATACTAGTACCAACAAGAACATTTTCAGAAGATGGAGAAAGTCTTCACTATTTGAAAGATAGATCCTTGCAAAAAGAGATCTCTAATACCCGTTGGGGAGAAGTATGGACAAAGATACAAAACGGCTATTTTAAAGAGCTTGGTCTAGATCTGCGTGTAGATCCAAAGTCACTGAACCCCCAAGAACATCTAGGCGCTATAAGGCTTCGGGGGAATTGCCTAGATATGCTAGAGAGACACGAGGAAATTCAAAAGCAAAACGCTATTGATGCAAGTGATCCAGCTAAGATTTTGAAAGCCATTTCTAATAATAAAGCAGTATGGCAAGTCCAAGATGTTGAGCGTTTTATGGCCAAACACACACCTCACGAGAAATTAGAAGGAGTTAGGGATTTATTTTGGAAGCAAACAGAAATAGTGAAGCTCCAACAGAAAGATTTAAACAGTCGATATCCTTGGTACAAAGACATAGGGAAATTCACAACTAAAGAAGTTCTTGAAGAAGAAAAGCAGATCGTTCGCCGCTGTGAAAAAATCAACGATATCGAACATATTAAGCTAAAGGATAAACATCTAGAGAAGTATTCGCGTACTCTGAGTCCAGAACAACTCCAAGCTTTTAAAACACTCTCTGGAAGAGAAGGTTTATATGTATTGGAAGGTTATGCTGGTACAGGGAAATCTCACGTTCTAGAGGCGTTAAAAAAGTCTTACGAAGCAAAAGGAATCAGAGTACGAGGGTTTGGTCCTGATAACGCAACCGCTAATCTTCTCAAAGAAAAAGGGTTTAATGCTGAGAATGTACCTAGATTTTTGTACGCTCAAGAGCATGGCTGTAGAGAGATCAAGGCCAAAGAGCTATGGATCGTCGATGAAGCCGGAAAACTGGGAAACCAAGCCCTTAATGAACTCTGTAGGGTAGCTCACGCCCACAAAGCCAAGCTCATCCTTTCCGGAGACTCTTCCCAAATGCCCTCAGTTGATAGAGGAGGGATGTTTCAGGTTCTAGCAGAAAAATATGACGCTTCGAAACTGCACTATATACAACGCCAAAGCTCTCAAGAGCAACGATCTATAACGCAAAGCTTTGCACAAGGAGATATTGAAGCCGCATTAAGAGGGTTGAGCAAGGAAAAATGCCTGAACTTCGAAAGAGATAAAGCTAGCGCAATGGAAAAGCTCATAGTAGATTGGTCTTTTTCTCATTACCTCGACACATCTAAGTCTTATGACAAATCCCTAATCCTAGCTACCACCAATAGAGAAGTCCATGTACTCAATCAAGCGGCTCACGACGTCCGCATGGTTAAAGGAGAGCTGAAAGAGGAAGAATACTCCTGCAAGACAATGTTTGGTTCTTTGCGCGTTAGTGAGGGGGATCTGATTGAATTCAGGAAGAATGATCGCGCTATTGGTGTAACAAACGGACTAAAGGGCGAACTTGTTAAAGCTGAGGAAGACCGTTTTGTCGTAAAGCTTGATCAGGAGGGAAAAGACAGTTCCAAATGCACCAAGATTGTATCATTTGATCCGAAAGAATACGGCTCTTGGCAATTAGGGTACGCAACGACTACTTTTCGATCTCAAGGTAGAACGGTAGAGGACACCTACGTTCTCCACAACTCACTCAATGGAAAACAAACTTCCTATGTCGCCATGTCCAGGCACAAAGAAACTGTCAGTGTTTACATTGACAAGGAAGAGTGTGGAGGTTTTGGACCATTGCAAGAGCAATGCTCCAAAGACGCCTCTAAGGAATCCACACTCTACTTCCACAACGAATATGATCTGCAGAAACAGGCTGAGAGGGAGAAATTTGATCACGGGCTTGAAAAAGCAAGAGAATATGGCACTAGGTGGACTCGTGTTAAAGCATTTGGGAGAGAGTTAAAAGCAAACATCCAGGAAATATTAGACGATCGTCGGGAAAATAGAGCTGACAAATCCGATAGCCATGATTTCTATCAAAACACTTCAACCGAAAAGTCTGATCCTTCCCAATATGGTGTATCAAAACTTCCTGAGATTGAAATCTATGCTATTGAAAAAAAAGCCCTGAAGCCAATAGAGAAAGACATGGAACATCAGCTCGAAGAGTTGCGTATACGAGAGGCTGTGTTAGAGAGGCAAGAGATGCAGCTTGAGAAGCTCGCAGTCTATCAAGAGTATTGCCAATCTTCAGGGATGGAGCCCATTCAAAATATCGAAAGCCTCTTCACCCCTGAGAATGAACGCTCAGTAGTTGTCCTGTGTCAGTCTCAATTAGAAGCAGATGAAGCTTCTAGACTCAATAATCAAGAAGGCTACGTCTTCGTTTCTATAGAGAGTGCTGTCATTGAAAGCAGCTCTCATGAAAATAAGATGCCAGTAGAGGACTCGCTCTTGTTTGACAAAGAAAATAACGTTGACCTTTCCATCTTAGAGGATAGAAAGTTATTGGTATGGGGAAGTGAGTTAGAGCGTCTGGAGATACTGGAGCAACTAGCGATCCATGAAAACATGCATGCACGAGAAACCGAGCATGATTTTCTTTCCTCTGAAGCTTTAAAAGACATACAGTCGCAAGAAGTCCTGGGCTGTTGGTCAGAGCTAGAAAAGCAAGAAAAACAACTAGATGTTCAACTTGGCATTGAACAAGAAGAGCAGCAGCAAAGAGGGTTTGAACTAAGTCTTTGATGCACCAAAAAAACAATTTTGCAAAGGAGAAAACTATGCAAACAATGGAAGAATTGCAACACCCAGTAGGGTGGGATGTTAATGCAAGGTCTAAAGATGAAGAAATCGTCTTGAAACCAGTAGAGACTGAGCAAGAGATGTTCAATCGAGTCGCCTTTGGAGGAGAGCGGATTCTCTATAATTTCAATGGCGCAGAGGTTGCCATCGTTCCTCTAGAGGATTATGAGGTTTTAGAGGGGATAGATCAGTAATTTTTCAATGGCAGAGAATATCCCCCGTCCTATAATGTATATTTCAAATGGAGTAGGTATTCTATGGATAGTGACCAGGAAAATTTGAACGCAGGCGGTGCCATGGACAGTGTGAAAAGAAAAGTCTTGGACTGCATGAAGCAAGACTATGAATACACAACAGAGTTTGAGCTTATGATATCCACAAGAGACAATTTTCTGACCTGGAAGGATTTTGATTACTAAAATTGCTTAGGGAAAAAGTCATTGAAGGGTTTTCCTATGGAGAGTACAATAGAGCTAATTCGAAAGGAAGAGGACTTCATGTCACACAAAATCAATCCGCGGGTAGACCTCGCCTTCAAGAAAATATTTGGCACCGAAGGCAACAAAGACCTGCTCATATCTTTGATTAACTCTATCGTAGGAGAGGAGGATCAGGTTGTCGATGTGACCCTGCTTAACCCCTATAATCAGAAGAATTTCAAAGAAGACAAGCTCTCAATCCTCGACATCAAAGCCGAAGGAAACCATGGAAAGAAGTTCAATATTGAAATTCAAATTACCGATGAGGCTGACTACGACAAAAGAGCTCTATACTATTGGGCGAAGCTGTATACAGATCAGCTCAAAGAAAAAGATGACTATGGAACCCTAGAAAAAGTCATAGGGATCCATATTTTGAATTTCATCTCTATCTTGGACTCTGAAAAGTATCACAACGCCTTCCATATCACAGAAAAAGAAACGGGTCTCCATTACTTTAAGGAATTGGAGCTTCATACAATAGAACTGAAGAAATTCAATGACAGCCTAGGGAAAGAATTTGAAGATATTGGATCCAAAATTCAAAACGCCTTAGACCTCTGGTCTGCGTTTCTACTCAGAAATGATCTCCTTAGCAAAGCTAAATTACCAGCTTCCTTAGATGACGCTCCAGTGAAAAAAGCGATTGATGTGCTCAACGTCATGAATTTCTCCGAAGAAGAGCGTGAGATTTATGAAGGGAAGCTCAAGTGGCTGAGAATCGAAGCAAATACCTTAAAGAAATACGAAGAGAAAGGGCGCGAAGAAGGGCGTGAGGAAGGTGAAAAAAACAAATCTCTAGAGATTGCTCGTTCGATGTTTAATGAAAACCTTCCGCTTGAACAAATATCGAGATTAACGGGTTTGGGTGAAAAAGAGCTGAAAAATATCAAAGGATCGGAATGATACGGAAAAAATTAGAAAAGTGCGAAAATTTCTCTCTTTAAAAGGGCTCTAGGATCCGATATCTGGATGTGGGTAATGTGATCCTGCTAATGAAATAAAAACCTTCGCAAAAGTGCTTAAAATTGATTTTAAGGAATGTTGGTCAGACCTTATTTTTTCTAGTCACTGTAAAGATGATATCTACTTTAGTATGCGGAATACACGACTATTTTTTGCAAAAGAGCCGAGAAATCTGCTTCATGATCCATTGGTGAAATAGGCTTGGCGGAACTTTTCGTACCGTTGGACTTCAAGGCCCTTCTCCACTTCAGTTTTATAGCTTGTCCGGCTTAGGGACTTTTGTTTGATTCCTGTTCGCATAATTTCTTCCAAAATAAATAGAAGCCATTGCCACAACTGCCAAAGCTAAGATCCAATACTTTCTATTACTACGATGGGCAGCAGGAGGCCTTGGAGCTACCTGAGGAACTAATAGAATACCTGCTCCAGCTCTGATTCTAGCTAACTCTTCTTCATGGGCTCTTTGTCTTTCTTCTTTAATTCTATTCAGACTAGCTAATTCTTCTTCATAGGCTCTTTGTCTTTCTTCAGTTCTTTTGTCCAAAGCTTCCATGTTATCTCGGTGAGATTTCTCTTGCTCTTCCATGTTATCTCGGTGAGATTTCTCTTGTTCTTCTCTGGTTCTTTGGTGTTCTGCTTCCTTGGCAGCCCACATAACGCGGTTTTCAGCATCTTTAATGGCTCTGGCATCCATGTCTGCTCTGCATTGCCTACCGATTTCCTTTAGTTCTTCGATTCCGGCACCATATCGATCTAAAGCTTCTTGGTTCTGGGCATCAAGTGCTTGTATTCTTTCAATAGCTTGGTTTTGCTTTTCCAGTTCTACTTGAGTATTTTGCCAACCTATATCTTTGGAGAGATCTCCCATTATTCCAGACATAAGCGGCTGACTTTCAATAAAGGGATTACCCCAAAGAGCATCCCATTTATCACGCAATTCACTGTCTACTCCATTATGAGACGCAGCAATTGTGTCTGAGAAGTCCTGTAGATGGCTTTTTATGTAAGAGGGAATATTTGCAAGCTGAGCTTCGGGTAAATTGCGGATCACTTCTGGGTCAAGTTGCATGACCTGCTCAAAAGTTAGAGGCTCTAGCTGTAGCACTTCTACTCTATCTGCACCTAAAGGAGCGATTCCTCCTACAACCTGGAGAACTCCGATCTCAGGTTCTGGAAGAGCTCCGGTGTTCACGTTTTTTACTGGAAGGGGAACAACTGATTTTTGCTCTGGATTTACTGGATTCATACTACACTCCCATTTAAATACTTTCTTAATAAAGCGTTGTTTTCCCTAATCCATCTTCTTGCTAATAACCTTGAAGCAATCTCAAAGATTTTTTCACTAAAAGGCTTTGGACGGTTTCTTTCAACCTCTATTTCTTGCCAACTGATCCTACCGGCACCACGAGGAACACAGAGCTGTAATCCATTGCCTATGCTCGCTAAGGTCTGATGCAGTTCTGTATGGACATCCTGAGATAAAATCTTTAGTTCATCTAAAATGACTCTAGAGTGAGATCTATTTCCCGCAGGAGAGGGATTTAAGATGTCTAGGAAATTAGCTGGAGCAGATAAGCTGTCGCTTATTTGATGCCATGAGGCAATTAAGGTGCGACCCTCCATTCCAGGAATCTTCATAAATGCATCTGTTATTTCCTTAAACTCTGCGACACTTTGGGTGGTCCCCTCTTTAAGAAAGGAGGTTCTTCGATGAATAAAAAGCTCATCCACAAGTAATCCACGAAAGTCTCTGAGCTTTGCATCAATAGTTTCGAGTCTTTCAATTCTAGCCTCCGCAGCTCTTCTGAACTCTGGAGAATTATGAGCACTAAGGATTCCCATAGTATCAACACGGGATTTTATTCGATCACTCTCTTGGCCAAGAAGAACTCTTAATCTTTGTATTTCAACTTCTTGCCTTGCAAGTTCGAGTTTTTTTTCATTAGCTTCTTGCCTTTCTGATGCAATCTCAGCATCTTTTTGCCGCTGCATTTCTTCAGTTGCTTGAGCCAAGTCTTCAGCTTTTTGTTTTTCTAATGCAATCTCAGCATCTTTTTGCCGCTGCATTTCTTCAGTTGCTTGAGTTAATTGGGCTTCCTTATTCTTAGATGCTTGAGCCAAGTCTTCAGCCTTTTGTTTTTCTAATGCAATCTCAGCATCTTTTTGACTCACTTCAAGTCCAAGCCTTTTCACATCTGCTGCTCGCGCATCTTTTTCTTGCTGAAGTTGTCGATCTTTAGCAGATAGTTCTCTAGCTTGTTGACTTCTTGCTTGTTCTGAAGTTTGTAGCTTTGTACTTTGAACAGCCATGATATTCGTGCTAATAACTTCTTCAAGAGCTCCCTGAAGGCTTCTGATTAGTTCAATACCCCTCTGGAGCTGATGGTTTTTCGTTTGCACCCTGCTTAAAATAAGGGGCAAGTGATCCTTGTCCGCTCCTGCTGACACGATTTGTCGTGATTGCTCTCCAAGAATGAGATCATTTATTTCAACTGCTCTATTCCTCAGGCGCTCTGATAAAAATTGTAGAGATCTTAACTTCGCAATATCTTCAGGATTTTGAAAGGTTTTAAAGGTATCCTGAAGCCGATGTCTAAGCTTGGATGAAGGAATTTGCGAAAATACATTTAATACCAGGTCGCTGATAATTACACAGGATCCATTCGCAACAACACCTGGAGGAAAAGTATGTATTCTATGCATAATATCACAAAAGGCTCTCCCATGGATGGGCACTAAAGAAGAATCAACTTGAAACACTTCAGGATTAATTAACTGACGAGCTAAGGCATTTATTTCAGTTGAAAGATCTGGCATTTGAGATTGAGGCGCTTTATGCACACCATTTTTCCCAAAAATGATCCAAAATCGAGGCAATGTTTGACTTGTACTAAAAAGGCAGTATTCGTCCCACTTTGGGGTTTGATTTTTTATTCCTGTTATTGGAGGTTTACAGACCAGTTCATCCACAGGAGAGGGAACCACCGGAATATAATGTGCATTATATACTCCAACATGATCCTTCCCCTTTAATTTTACCCCATCTCCATTGATTACCGGATAAGGCTCCCTCATTGAAGCCCAAGATAAGATCATATGCAAGGGGGTATTATCTGGGTCCCCACCTGACATTACTTCTGCATAACGACTATAAAGCTCTGCATAGCGCATGCTGTTCGTAAGATAAATACCACTTCCGAACCATCCAGGATCTGTAGAAGAAGGCCCAGCTATTCCTGAGTGCTTACCAACGATTTCAAGCCCAGAGTGACAAATAGACTCACACAGTGCTTCTTTACTCCCCTGTAATAATGGAAGTATTTTTACATTTTTAAGTGCCTGAACATTGCCCTCCACTTCGATTGAGCAAGGAAAATTCGAGACCATTTTTTTCCAACGATCAAAAACATTTTGTCTTTCAACCGCATTAGTTCCTTGTTTCCATTTTGGATCAAAAAATCCATTTCTTGACTTATCTTCTGCAGTTTTAATACCTGTCTCAAATGATTGAAAAAGTCCTTCATGGTGAAGATAACGTATTTCTTTAATATGACGATCTCCAGCCTGACTACGATCAAAATATTGGTGAATAAAATTCCATTCCAAATGATCTTCGGGTCCAAGTACACAGTATTTACACTGGCTTTCTCCCTCTGACAGGGGTTGAAAATGACTTGGAAGCGGTTTTAATCGCCTCTCAAGGTCGGAATTCAAGCGCCAGGGCATATCGGGGTTTGAAAGATACTTCCTATCTGGAAAGCAATTTGCTGGGTTTGCCATTTTGGCTCTTCCTTTCTTAAGGGGTAAAATTTCCGTAAATTTTACCCGAGTATCTGTTTTTAGACCACGATAAAACTAAATTAAACATAATACCATTCGTAAAAAATAAAGTCATAAATTTAATTGGTCTTTTCATGTAAGCTGTTTGAGTTTAACAGGAGGTGAGTGTTGAGAGGAAGAAAGGCCGCTCAGATAAAAGGACTTGATCAGTACGATTTCGATAAGCTTGCTAAAACAGAGGGGAGTCCAAGAGAAAGGAGGAGGTTTCTGGCATTTGCCCATCTCCAAGAAGGGAAGACGTTTACAGAAACAGCAGCCTTTGTACGGGTGAAACTCAGGTCTTTGATGAGGTGGATCAAGAGATTTAGAACGGAAGGTTTCGAAGGGTTAAAAGATAAGCCGGGTAGAGGTAAGAAGCCATTGATACCTCTAGAACACCAAGCTGCATTCAGGCAAGCTGTTTTAGAGCTGCAAGAGAAGAAAGTAGGTGGACGTATCAAAGGGAGAGACATTTTGGAATTGATGAAAACAAAATATGGAGTCGACCCATCTTTGAAGACGGTATACAATACATTGAAAAGGGCTGACCTCGTCTGGATCTCGGGTCGATCAATTCACCCCAAGGCAGACTTAGAAGCCCAAGAGACTTTTAAAAAAACTTCTCAGAAAAAGTAGTTGAGGCATTGCCAGCAGGAGTAGAAATAGAGTCTGTTGATATTTGGTTCCAAGATGAGGCTAGAGTGGGCCAAAGAGGCACTGTAACCCGTACATGGGCCAATAAAGGAACACGTCCTCGGCTCGCACGTCAGCAGCAATTTGAATACGCTTACATATTTGGAGCTATTTGCCCCGTCAGAGATGAAGCTGTAGGCCTTGTAATGCCAGCTGTAAATACAGAAGCAATGCTTGTGCATCTTGAGCACATTTCCATGAAGATTCCTGAAGGAAGGCATGCAGTTATTGTGCTGGATAGAGCTGCTTGGCATACAACAAAGCGACTTAAAAGGTTTAGCAACATAAGCCTTCTACCGCTTCCTCCGGTTTCGCCAGAGTTGAATCCAACAGAACAAGTATGGCAAACGCTTCGAGATGAACATCTAGCGAATCGCTGTTATGAAGATTATGATGCGATTACGATGGCCTGCTGCGATGCATGGAATGCATTTGTTGACACTCCAACCAGAGTGAGAAGGCTCTGTTCAAGACCGTGGGCTATTTTATGACGTTATTTTTTACGAATGGTATAACTTGTTAACTATTAACGTGTTTATGTTTTTTTTAAAAAAGGAATACACTCATAACTCATTGCTATAGCTAAGATGATTTGTTTTAGTTACCATACGACGGAGTGCAAGGGCTTTTTTATAGAAAAATGCCTATAACTAATTTAAATCAGTTTATCTATAGGATGTTTATGGTCTCCTCTAGGGATGGTTGGAAATCTCCGACTTCAAGGCAGAACAAAGTCTAAATCTGTCGAGAAGCGACATTTCGAGTAAAAGTTATTCAGTTTTTCTTAGCAATCCCTAATTTCAAGTGCTTGATTTTACCTTTTGTGTCTCTTAGATAGCAATAATTTACCCTAAGATTTTGTATGTTTGTCACTGTGACCATTGCTTGTTTTCGGCGCTGTTTGCTTTGTGTTACACCATCTCTCATATCGTTGGCACCATAGGAAAGCCCCTCTTTTGTCTCTTCAAGTTCCAGGTTCCCAAACAATTTTGACAGCTGCTCAGCATTCTGTGGCTCGGACTCACGAAAGACGATTTTTGTTTGACAATTGGATGTGATTGTTTGCGCCTGCTGGGAGCCATAGATATCTACTATCTGAGAGGGCGATTGCGTAGCAAGCAAGGCGCAGGCTCCGTATTTTCTTCCCTCTGAAAGGCAGGTGCTCAGACCATTGATTTGGTCCATCGATGGAAGTTCGTCATTGACGAACCATACGCGCCTATCGTCGCAAGGATCAAGAGACATCAGAGATCTCATTGCCGTTGAATACCACGCACTAAGCAAAGGACGCATGGTGTCTCTGCTTTTAGTATCACAAGAAAGAAAAAGCCATGAATCAGAGGATTCATCTTCAACCCATTTTGTAATAGAAAACTCCCGTCCTGGGTCCGGAGTTTGCAAATGTTTCAAGCAATTCAAATAAGAGGCCGCTGTAGATCTGATGCTAGCGGTTGTTTTGTCTCCTTCTTTACTGATGTGGGCCATTGCTGAAGTCCACTGGAGTGTGTCTATGAGATCATTTATGGGTCTTGCTAATAGCATTTCAGTGAGAGCCTCTAAGGGTGTGAGTTTGTCATCATCGTCATCATCAAGATCTGCATAGACTTCCATCAATGATGAAAATACTGTTGCTGCTGCTTCTTTCCAAAATGAATCATGGTCTTTTGCCTTGTTGGGGATGAACGATTTGGCTAATGCTTCGTACTCTATTTCATCTGCTGCATCGAGCCAAGGGCTCCAATGCTTACTGCGTCCTTTTGCATCGAAAGGGTTGAGGATGATATCCCCACGCTTTTCTGAATAGTATCTATCTACAAAGACACCTGTTGTATCCAAGATGACGGCTTTTTGGGATTTTTCTTGTACCTGTTTTAAAATATGATGGAACGCGTTAGTTTTTCCAGAACCTGTTCCTCCGGTTACCAGAATGTGGGTGTTCTCTGATTTTTTTGGTAGAGAGGCTTTCCCCAGGAAAAATCCTTTGTGAAGTGGATTCTTGAATAGGGGGCGTTTGATTGGAGACTTGTTTTTTGCCTTGCGAGTACGCTTACTTACCAACCCACGCACTTGAAATATCCCAAGGACTGAACCAAAAGCTATTGCTGCGACTTTCAATGACGGTTTGATTTGTCTAATGGCAAAACTCCAAACCTCGTCCATTCGATCGCTATAGTGGTTCCACGCATGTTCATCCCAACGACCGATGGCTTTGAAATATCGAACAAAATCCATATATCTATCTTTGGGAACCATTGTATACATTCTGTAAGAAAAGGTTGCTATGAGAGCTATTACAGAGATTATCAAGGCGATCTTGATCACCTGACGGAGCATCCTCACGCCGTGGGCAGTGGTTTGGCCTCCTCCTGCTAGCGTCTTGAACATTCCTCTCTCCTTAGCTTACTTCACTGATAAATTTTCAAGGAAAGCTTGAGGATCTTTTCTAGATTGCTCTTGCAAAGCAAAGCAGAGATCCTTTAACTCTGTTCCTCGATAGGGCTCACTGTACTTCTCTTGAAATTTGGCTTGTTCTTTGTGTAAGAGATCTTTTTGTCTTTCGATATTTTCTAAGGCTGATTCTCTTTGGTCGGGATACCATTCTAAGCTATCTACTCTTCTGCTTAGTTGGATCACCAACCAATCGATCTTACCTTCATCTCTTCTTCTTTCAAACTGATTGAGGGTCTCGTCTTCTGCTTGAGGGGTCCACTTTTTATCAAAAGCGGCCTGGATAATTTCAATGTGCTCCATCCTCTTAGGAAGTTGGGATTCTAACCGTTTGACTCGATCTTGATTATTGCCCTCCCTAATTAGGTCTTTAATATATTTT
Source organism: Candidatus Neptunochlamydia sp. REUL1 (assembly GCF_963457595.1). GTDB lineage: Bacteria > Chlamydiota > Chlamydiia > Chlamydiales > Simkaniaceae > Neptunichlamydia. The sequence goes on along the minus strand of NZ_OY735134.1, from coordinate 996 downwards.
TTATTATCTTCTAAAGACCCTTTCATTCCCTTGATTTGATGTTTATCAGAGGCTTTTTGACTCCTAGCGAATCCCTCTGATAGTCTATCTAGTTTAGCATTCCAGTTTTTGTCGAATCTCTCTCGAAACTCCGCCTTTCGTTCTATAAAAGCTTTACCAATTTCATCTTCGCAGTTCTCCATTTTGTCCATACGACCTTTAATGAGCACTCCCCCAACAACAGTACTAAGAATCGCGATCGCTACGTATGCTCCACCCCCGATGAACAAAATGCGCTTCCAATTGCGTTTGACTTTTTCAATCATGGTCACCTTCCTTATTCTCCCGTTGTTGTTTCAATCTTTCCGACCTGGCATAGGCTTTCTGTTTCTGCCCATCCCAAAATTTTCCTAACTGTTTGGCAGTGTTCTTAGCTACAGTTTTCCCAGCATACTCTTTTGCTTCACGCTTCACTTCTTGCTTGTGCTCAGGGCTCACTTTAGTTTTGTGGAGCTCAGCCTTATTGGCATCGATCTGCTCTTGCGCTTGGATATTGTTTTGAATTGTTCCATCGCTTTTCTTATAGTCAAAACCTGCCTCAAGAAAATCTCTTTTATCACCAATCTCCCCTCCTGCCTTCACCTGAGACTCAACACTACCACGCAGGCTGTTGGCCTTAGCTTCCATTGCTTTAGGTATAGTTGGAGCTACTTCTCGCTGTCTTATGCTTTTGTCGCCTATTTCAGCTGTTTCTTTCGGCCCGGTTTTATGCATTGTTTTTAAATACTCTGTTTCAGGTATTTTATTTTTCGTTTCATTATAATCAAATTTAGATTGTATCATTTTATTTGCTTTTTGTGTAGTAAATTCTTCTATATTTTTCTGCAATTCTTCAGGTTCTTTGAGCATACGATTTACAGATGCTGAGTCGTCATATTTCTTGAGCATCGCATCGGTGAATTCGTTATTGAGGTTCTGTCTCGCGTCGGTAGAAGACTTTTGATATGCATCATGGAG